>JALSKP010000879.1 GCA_026988815.1 Myxococcales bacterium
CCGATATCATTTTCCGATACCCCCGATCTATGGCGTCAAAACCCGCACCGTTGGGCTGCTTAAGCGTCAACATGGACTCGGTTAACATTTCTTTGTTGATCGATTTGGGATCGATGAAAATATGTTTATCGTAAAAACGTCCACGTTCGGAAGGGGACATTTTCTCGGACTGCTTAAAAAGTTGATCTTGTTCGTTTCCCTTTTGGCCAGCCCTTTTGAGAAGGGTATCAAATCCGGTATCGTCCCCCGTGCCTTCGAAAATATTTTTACCGGACTTGAGCGCCTCTCTTAATCCCGGCAATCCCTTGAGTTCGATTTTTTCGCGCTGGGCTAGCTCGACGATCCGATCAATGGTCGCCATTCTGGCGTTGGGGTTGAGGTAGAGTTGCTCGATGATAACCGGAAATTTTAAGAGACGGATTTGGTTGGTCGCGATGATTTCGCTTAAGTCTGTGGACGCTTTTGAGGCCAGACGTGCAACGGTCATATCATTTATAGCTTGGCTAGAAACAAGGGCCTCTAGAATTTTATCAGCGCCTCGTTTTCGGTCCGCTATCCAGTCCAAGATGCTCGGATTGTTTTCCTGTGCCAGTACCGGGAGAAGAATATCATCAGGCAGCGCGTCGAAGGAGGCCACCGCGATTCTTTTCGTTTCTAGATCCGAAAAATTCGCCAAACTGTAGAGCATCGCAATATTTTGCTGGGGCGAAACAGGTAACATGCCTTGGGCGGCCATCATCTTCAGCGGACCCGCAGCTTTTGGATCTAGATGTTTGTGAAGCTGCGCGGGAAGTGTTGCTAGATCGAGGGGTTGACGATCAAAGGCGAGTGACATGATAGGACCTTAAGTTAGTGCGTTCAAATTATCTGGGTGCTTTGAATCTGACAACCGCTTTCTTTTCGTCAGGTCAGGTTTGCTTTCCGCGTTTCGTATGTGTCAAGCAAGTTTCAACCTAGAGTTCCGGGAGGCAGAGACGTTCTCTGAGGAGGTCTTCGATGGGGTTGAAATAGTTGTCGTGACGAAGAAAAACGCCATCCCTACCTCGGCCGCGATCTCTTGGACGTTTCACGTCCGCAAAAGCGCCGCTTTCAAGGATTTTAAAGAGTCCGTCTTCCTCGATTTTAGTCAGCAAGTTTACTGCATTTTCGAGAACATCTTGCGCGCGTTTTTGAATAATGCCGTCTTTTTTGAATTCGATTTCATCGCCTAAGTTGCGAACGTTATTCATCACATATTGGGCATTTTCAAGCGCCAAATATCGGTCTCCCATGTGCGGTGTATGCATCGCCTCGGTCATCATACCGAGAAGCTGAATGCCTTGGTTTGTCCAGGCGCCAATCAAGTTGAAAAGCGCATCTTGGAGGTGGCCCTTGAAAATATTGCCGGTCATATATTTCGTCGGTGGCATGTATTTTAAGGGTGCATCCGGAAAAATTTCCCGGGCCATTTGGGCTTGAGATAATTCTAGAAGGAATCCATTTTCGATATTAGGATTCATTTCCATGGCGTGGCCAAGACCCAATTGCTCAGATTTAAGGCCACTTCTAAACGCGATTTGCTCGTTCAAAAATTGGCTGGCCAGAACCGTATGGGCTGCTTCGACGGCGTCTGCGGTGGTGAGATAATTATCCTCGCCGGTGTTGATAATTACGCCAGCGAAGGCGTTGATCATTCTAGAAAAATATTGATCGATAAAGGTTCGTTCAGGATTGATGTCGCGAAAAAGAATGCCATAAAGAGCGTCGTTAAGCATGACGTCTAGGCGTTCGATGGCACCCATTGCCGCAATTTCAGGCATGCATAATCCGCTACAATAATTGCAAAGTCGGATGTAACGCCCCAGTTCCTCGCCGACCTCATCAAGGGCTTGGCGAACGATTTTGAAATTTTCTTGTGTGGCGTAGGTTCCGCCGAAGCCCTCAACGGTCGGGCCGTAGGGAACGTAATCCAAGAGGCTTTGGCCGGTCGAGCGAATGACTGCGACAATATCGGCGCCCTGGCGAGCGGCGGTTCTGGCTTGAACGGCGTCCTCATAAATATTGCCCGTGGCGACGATGACGTAGTGAAGCGGGCCTTTTCTCTTTTCCGATGTTGCCAGTAATTCGGTGCGTTCGTCCACGTTTTTTTGGATCTTATCTAAACGTTCTTTTGCGAAAGCATACCCTACCGATTTGAAATCGCAGCTATGATTGGTAAAATTGCCTACCTTTAAGGTGCCCTCGGCAATACCTTCAGCGATCTCTTGGGCACTTTTTCCGGTGGCGTCCATTGCGCGAAATAGGAAGCTTGATACGCCGAATTCTAGGAGGTCTTCTTCGGCCAAGGCGTCGCAAAAGATATTGGGTAAAGGAACCTCGTCCTCGGTTACGCCGTCCACGCCAAGTAGGCGAAGGGTGGTTCTTTCGACTGCAATGGTTGAACGTAGACGCACAAAGTCGTCCAATGAATCGGCGATTTTTGAAGCGGCGTTCCTAGCCTTCGCGATTCGGTCGGAATTGAGACCTAATTTTGACATTACTTTCCTATACGGAGCAAAGGACGCAAATCAGGGCGAAAGCCTTCCTTTGCAGTTAGACGATGGGAAAGGGCCTTGTTTCCCAATCCACCGATAATGACCGAACTGAATCGATAGTAGGGATCCATAAGCGCCGGCTCGGCGAGGGTCGAGATTTCGGCTTGAATGGAAAATTGACCGTTGATGGTGTTGGGTAAATTTTGCCAATAAGTGGCGAGTGCGGAAACGTCGGTAAGGTAAATATAGTTACCATTTGTCCGACAAGCTAGGTCTGCATATTCATCGATGGGTCCAAGTTGTCCATCGGAATTGTAAGTAGGTGTACAATATTGTTGCGCCGAGTTGGTGACCGGATCTGTGTTATTTTCACCGTAAACGCGTACTTGTCTGCATGATTCGTGGGTTTGACAGGCCGCGTCCCCTCCGCATGGATTGGCACCACAATTGTTGTCATCCTGACACTTTTGATTTCCTAGATAGTATTCTGGAAGGTCACGCATCAAGGTCGGATCGATGACCGAGTCGAGGTGAACGATGAAGATATGGACGCCCAAGATACGAGAATCTTCGAGCACTTTATCGTAGTTAAAAACGGGGTCATAGACTTCGTTGGGTCCATCTGTAAAAATGAAAAGAAATTTTTCGTAGTCGTTATATTTGGGTAACGCGAAATCTTTTTCGTACATTGAAAGAATGGACTGATAGAGATTTCCAGGACGTGGAATGGGTGTGGGAAGGGCCTCGATTAGACCCGCACCGACGGAGAGATCTGAACTGAAATGATCTTCGAGATCGTTTTCATTGATCAAAGGTCGCGCTCGTGCCGGAACGTCTCCCGCATAAAACCAAACCGTGGCTAGGGTATTTTTAGCATCGACCACACTTGCCAGATTGCTGAAAAAAGATTTTATCGCACCGATACGTTTACGGCCTGGGTCTGTTGCTCGGCCTGCTTCGGTGAGTAAATCTTTGTTGCCGTCTTCGCCGTAAAGGGAGCCCACCGAGGTGGGGAGGCGTCCTTCAAGAAGCGCTGTGTTTTCGATAAGTACACCGACAAGTTGTTTCTTTTCTTCGAACACGCCAGGATCATAATCAAGTTTTACGCTTCCTGGAACAAATTCAACGCTCGTTTGTCTGGCACAAAATTTACTATCGCCAGCGGCGGCGCATTTAAATCCTGGACTACAATCGGCCGTGCTTGTGCATGCTGTTTCGCTTAGCTCGACAACGCGCGGTTGGGTGACGGTGAGGGTTTGGGCATCGATTGAAACATTGGGTTCAACAGCCCGAGAACCGACAATATCACCGACGACAATCGGTACGGCCTCAGATGAGGTAAAGGCAAAAGGAATACGTTGTAAACTTCCGGGAGAATCGCAGGAAACCGGAACGGGAGGATAGGAAAAGAAGCCTACCGGTCGGCGATCTGGACCCTCGTAAGGGGGAACGCATTGAGAATCATTGCCGATCAAAAACCAGCATTTTTCGCGGTTGGGTTCCATGCACGCATAGATTGTATCGTAGCATTCTTGAAACTCGGCCACGCTTGCGCAACTTGCGCCTTCGTTAAGTTGATTGACGCATTGCTGATGTGAAGGAACCGTCAAAGGAAGGCCGTTATCGCACGCGATGGTCTGGCCTTCTCCGCCCGCTTTTTTAAGCGCCTCGGCGCAAAGAAGATCTTTGTCTCCTTGGCTAAGATCGGCCAATTCTTGGGTTGTATCGACACCGCAAGTATCAAATTCGAGGAACTTGCAGGTCTCGTCATCGGCCAAAGTGCTGTTGCACGAGAGTTGTTTTTCCAGACATGATTTGACGTCTTTTACAGTTGCACAAGCCGGATATTTATCGACACTTTTGGCGCATTCATCTGCGCTCGGGAGGACTATGTCGGCGGGCGTACAATCGACCTTGTCGCCAGGATTTCCTACTTCGTCGATGATGACAGCACACAGTGCTTTTTGCGCCGCTTTGGGTAAATTGGCAACCGAGTCGTTGTCCTCGTAGGTTGCATCGCCTCCGCTATCTGTTTTGCCCATATCTGGCATGGGTTTAACGACATTATTGCCACCGCCATCGGAACAACCAAAGGTGAGAGCAAGAAGAGAAGAAATTAGGATGAGGGCACGTATCATAAAAATCCAAATCAACGAATAGTTAGGGGTTTTTGTACGCGGATCGGCGGCTTTGGGCAACCCTTTATCGAATTTCAAGTGTGTAATCGATATCGTTTTTTAGGGTTCAATTTATCTATTTTTGATTTGGATTGTTTTCTCCTATAGGGAAGATTGCAAATTAAAGCTGGGAGTAGGTCATGTATCTCAACATTTTATGTTTAGCCTCCTTAATACTTTTCACTTCGTGCGGCGTTCTTAGGACGGCATGTGAGGAGCTCAATGAAGAGGACTGCACGTCCCAAAGCAGCTGTTTGGCCGTGAAAGCGCGTCCCTTTAGCGCAGAGGAAAATTGTTTTACGGATTTGGCTTTTGCGGGATGTGTTGATTCGCAAAGCTCGCCTTGTAATAACGGCGCGATTGTGACCTTTGAAGATGAGGAGGGGAAATGTTGCTACCAGTCGGGTCAGTGCGCGCCCGAGGCTTGGTTTGAAAAGAAGAGCAATTCTTGCGGCACTGCAAAAAATGATGGTTTGTCAGAATTAGAGTTTGACTCTTTTGCGGGAATAATAACCAAGCGAAAGACAGGTTAAAAAGTAAAGAAGGATATTAAATCCGATGAGAATACCCCAATTCGTGATTATACTTGTCGCGTGATGGCCTATAAAACGATCGACCGGATGGGGCGGTGCTGGCGGCGCTGGAAGGCCCGGCGCAATGGGTTTGGGCATGTCTTTGGCCGCGATTTCGTAGGCATATCCTTCGTCTTCGTTTTCCAAAAGGGATTCAAATCCATAGCGAGAAACGACCGAGTAAGAAGCAACTTCGATAGGCGCCGTCATACGTTCGAGCGGCATGATGGCGCCGCCGAGAATAATCTGTGGAATCAAAAGCAGAGGAACCGAGGCCGTCGCGCCATCGATCGAGCGGACCAACGAGGAGAGTAATAACCCCATGCCAATACCCACCGACGAACACAGCCAAAGGGAAATCAAATGCACGCCGGGATTTCCGCGTAGATCGATCCCAAAATAGGTCACA
>JALSKP010000880.1 GCA_026988815.1 Myxococcales bacterium
TCCTCACCTTACTCAGCTACCCTTCCGTTTCGAGTTGGTTTCAACAAACTCCGATCAAAGATTATTTGAAGATGATGTGGAAGAGACGAAAGCCCCGCTTTTGGTATTTCATTTCTCAATATGTTGTCGTCATTGCTTTTTTTGGCCTCGCTTTTTTGATCGATTGGAGAAAGGCATTATTGTATGTCGTTTTACCAACTCAAGTCGGAATGTTCGCCGTCCTGGTTTTCAACTATCTCCAGCACGTGCATTGCGATGAGGAAAGTAAATTCAACCACAGCCGAAATATTGTCGGTCCGGTAATGAATATGTTCCTTTTTAACAATGGTTATCACACCGTTCATCACGATAATCCAGCCCTACACTGGAGCGATGGCCCTGCCGCGCATGCGAAGATTGCTGATAAAATTCATCCTTCTCTAAACGAGCATAGTATTCTTTGGCTTCTCTTCCGCGTTTATTTTCTCGGTATCTTCTTGAAAAAATTTAGAACCCAATCGATGCGTGTTGCCCGAATGGCAGAACACGAACACGAGGCCCAAGATAATCAACTCGCCGCAGCTGAATAGATTTGAACGGCTCCTCTAAACGCACTTGGGGAAGCGCCCTTTCTTGGGCTTTTGTGATCTATTTGTTGGGCGTGATTCTCTTCGGCGCATGGGTACGTATTACAGGCAGCGGCGCGGGATGTGGTTCTCATTGGCCAACCTGTCATGGCGTCGTCATTCCTATCGAACCAAATATGAAAACGATTATCGAGTTTTCCCATCGTCTCACGAGTGGACTCTTGGGCATCTTTGCACTCGTTTTTGCCTTCACCTTTGTAAAGCGATGGGGATTAAAAGCACCAGGAAAAGTGGCGCTAATCACCTTATTTTTTGTCATTGCCGAAGCGCTTGTTGGTGCAGGAATCGTTCTAAAAGAATTGGTGACCGATGATGCCTCGGTGGCGCGAGCGAGCGTCATCGCCTTCCATTTGGTCAATACTTTATTCCTCACCGGAGCGGCGGCGCTCGCAGCGCATTGGGTCAAAAAAGGCCCTTCGCCTTTTACCTATTCGAAGCATCTTTTATTCTGTGGGCTCGCTCTTCTGGCCATCGTTTTAACGAGTTTAACTGGAGCCGTTACCGCGTTGGGCGACACCCTTTTTCCGATCAATATTGAGAACGGCCATTCGGTATTTTCCAACGTTCAAGCTGGACTCGATACGACCAACCATTTCCTCGTTCGTCTTCGTATCATTCATCCAATCATCGCCACTATCACCGCCGTCGGGGTTGCCATTTTTTCTTTCTGGAGCATCGAAAACGAACGAGCGGCGCCTTACGCAAAAGCAGGACTGGTAGTAGCCCTCTTACAAATCATCGTCGGATACGGAAACATTTTTCTCGGCGCACCTGGATATATGCAACTCAGCCACCTCTTGTTGGCCCAGTGTTTGTGGATTTGTGTGGTCCTTGTGAGTGCTGAAATCGCGATGCCCAGAGAGCGCGAACACCTTTAGGCCGTAAAAAAGTCCACCTTCGTGGCCGATTAGATTGAGCGGTTTTAAAAGGAAAATCGAGCGTTTGTCTTGATTCGTCGAGCGATCCTCATCTTTGACAATCGCCTTAATTTGGTCCCAGTTTCGATCCGAATAATCGGAATACCCATTTGCCGATTGTAAGACAAAGGCCGTTTCCGAGGCTGCTCCAATCGCAGCATCGCAACGTTCGCTTTACACAGGATTTACGGTTCTGGCGAAGCAGGTTTTATCAGAAACGCATTCTTTTTGCACATCGCCACTCAACACATCCGTGTTTGAAAGCTCGCCCAGATCTGGCTGGTTTTTTACGTTGTTTGGATCCGAAATTTTCACACTTCCTTCGAGACATCCGAAGAAAGTAATACTGCAGAGTAGCAATAATTTAAACATACCCGCCTTCTCAATAAGTTGTTCAACCTATTTCAAAGGAAATAATAAGGTTATACAAGCGATTTAAGTTGTATTTTGGAAGGCGTACTAAGCGACCCTAACGTCTTTACAAAGGTAGACATCCTGAACGGCGTTCAGAATTTCGATGCCCTCTTTGAGTGGTTTTTGGAAGGCTTTGCGACCAAGAATGAGTCCCATTCCACCCGCTCTTTTGTTGATCACGGCGGTACGCACAGAGGCCTGAAGATCATTTTCGCCGCTTGCTCCACCAGACGAGATAAGTCCAAATCTACCCATATAGCAGTTCGCAAGTTGGTATCGCGTTAAATCGATTTCGTTATCGGTCGTCAATTCGCTGTACACTTTTGGATGCGTTTTTCCGAAGGGGGAACCGTCAGCATTTTTTACTGCGTTGTATCCACCGTTAAGGGTTGGCATCTTCTGCTTGATGATATCTGCGCCCAAGGTCACACCGAGATGGTTGGCTTGGCCAGAAAGGTCTGCTGCAGTGTGATAATCCTTACCGCCGGTTTTAAAGGCTGCATTTCGAGTATAGCACCAAAGAATGGTCGCCATTCCAAGCTCATGCGCACGAGAGAAAGCATCGGCGACTTCAACGATTTGTCGATTTGAATCCTCGGATCCAAAATAAATCGTTGCGCCGACCGCGGTCGCACCGAGATCAAAGGCTTGGTCAACTGACCCAAACATGATTTGACGATAATCGCTTGGGTAGGATAGAAATTCATTGTGATTAATTTTTACAACGAAAGGGATCTTATGCGCATATTTCCGGGACATCGCGCCGAGTACGCCGAAGGTCGATGCGACTGCTGAACAGCCGCCCTCGATGGCCAACTTCACGATATTTTCTGGATCGAAGAACGCGGGATTAGGGGCAAAAGATGCGCCCGCCGAATGCTCGATACCTTGATCGACCGGAAGAATGGAAATGTATCCTGTATCGCTTAGACGACCGTGGGAGAGCAAGCGTTGAAGGCTTGCCAAGACGCGAGGCGAGCGATCGGTGTGATAGTACACCCGTTCCACAATATCGGATCCAGGAAGATGTAGGCTTTCCTTGGGAATCGCGGTTGCTTTATAATTGAGTAGTGCGTCTGCTTCATTTCCTAAAAGTTCGCCGATACGATTGATGTCTGACATAGTAAGTCTCTTTAGTATTAAGGCCTGAGCCTAATGAGGTTATAAGTTTAGTTAATGTAGGTAAGCCATTCGTTCGGATCCGCCGCCGAACCGCTTACGAGATCAAAATAGGCACTCTGCAATTGCTTTGTAATCGGTCCTGGTTTTCCAATCCCGATTTGCCGATTATCCACTTCGCGAATAGGGGTAACTTCAGCCGCGGTACCAACAACAAACATTTCGTCGGCAGTGTAAAGGCTGTCACGCGTAAAGCGCTGCTCGATAACCTCATGACCAAAGGACTTAGCAAGTCTAAGAATCGTATCTCGCGTAATACCGCCGAGAATAGAACTTCCATAGGGCGTCGTAAAAATTTGTTTATCACGAATGATGAAGATGTTTTCGCCGGAGGCCTCTGAAACATAACCTTCAGTATCCAACATGATCGCCTCTTGGAAGCCTTGGGCCATGACCTCTCGTTTAGCAAGAATACTGTTCACGTATTGGCCGTTGATTTTGCCTTTCACCATAGAGCTATTTACATGATGTCGATTGAAGCTTGAAATTTTAGCACGAATTCCATTATTGAGACCTTCATCCCCTAAATAGGCGCCCCATTTCCAGCAAATTACGGAGATTCTGATGGGGTTAGAGAGAGCCGCCAATCCCATTTCACCGTCGCCCAAAAAAGCAACAGGTCGAATGTAACAATCTTCAAAACCGTTTTTCTGTATGGTTTCCACACACGCATTGCAAATCTCCTCTTGAGAAAAAGGAATCTTCATGGTCACGATATGACAAGAATCAAACAGTCTTCGGATATGGTCTTTCAGGCGAAAAACAGCGGTTCGGCCATCGCTTCGCTTGTAGGCCCGAATGCCCTCGAAAGCTCCTAAGCCGTAATGAAGGGTATGGGTTAGGACATGGACTTTCGCGTCTGCGAAAGGAACCATTTCCCCATCTATCCAAATAAAATCTGATTGAATGCTCATGCTTTTTCTAGCCTCTTAAGTTGGAATCCTCGTTACCACGGCGGACAAATGCGTGCAAACAAGCCTGAGTTTAAATGCCTTTTAGGGGAGATCAACGTCTTAGGTTGTTGTTCAGATTATTTTAGGGATGAGGCAGGAGTGCGTCGAGAAAGTCGCGCCAAAGAAGAAATCAGTCAGCGACGGTAATGGTAGAAAATCCCATAACACCGTCCGATACGGCCGAAATTGTAACACTTCCCATCGCAACGCGGGTCACAAGTCCTGTGTTATCAACGGTGGCAATCGCGACGTCGCTGCTTGACCAGGTCACAACATCGACGACGGGATTGTTTTGTGCGTCCAAAAGTATCGCCGTCAATTGAACGGTAGGACTGGCAATACTAATCGTCGCCGATGGGGGCGTTACCCCGACGGTATCGACAGGACCTGCGACGACATCGATTGAAAAATTTCCTTCAACGCCTTCAGCACTCGCTCGAATAATCGTCGTTCCAAGCATAACGCCGGTCACTTGGCCTGAGCTATCCACTGTTGCGACAGCGGCGTTATCACTGGACCACGTAATCGTACGACCAAGAAGAAGGTTATTCATAGAGTCTCGAACTTCAATGCCCAGTGGAAGCATCGCGCCGTCGGCGACCTCGGTCTCGAGGGAGACGATAGTAATCGTAAAAATAGGCGATGGGGTGATGGTAATAGCGGCAGTATCGGTCTTCCCATCAACATCGACGCTAATGGTCACCATTCCCGTATCTAAAAAGGTGAGCGTACCGAGGCTATCGATGGTTGCGATAGCAATATCTGAACTTGACCAGTTCGCCGTTCTTCCAAGAATTTCCATGTTGTTTGAGTCAAATGCTTTCACGTTTAACTGCAGTGTTTCATTCTGGGCACGACTGATCACCTTCATTGGACCAATCTCGACATGGTCGACCTGGACAACCCCAACGGTGGCTATGGCGCTCGCCATTACACCTTCTGCTTCCGCAGTGATCGTGGCCATTCCGGGCGCGACGCCAGTTACGACTCCCATCATATCAACCGTTGCGATAGCCTCATCGTTTGAAGCCCATGTAAAAATTCGATCGGAGAGGTCGTTGCCATTTACGTCTTTGGCAGTTGCAGTCAAACTTCCCGTTCCACCAATCACGATATCAAGAGCATCTGGCGCAATTGTAATCGTCTCGATGGAAACATCGTTGACTTCAATATCTGCAAACCCCTGAACGTTGTCTACTTGGGCGATAAGTTGGGCTGACCCCGGTTTTACTGCGCTGACCACACCGTTATCATCAACGCTAATAATCTCCGCATCGGTGGTCCCCCATGTAATCGTAGGATTGGCCATTACCTTCCCGTCGGTCCCCTTTACCTCCACAGTGAAGGTGGCATCTTCGCCTGTTTTAATCGTTGCATTGGAAGGCATAATCGTAATGGTATCCACTTCAACGCCAATCACGGTGATGGTCGCCTCGCCTTTAACGGGTCCGATATTTGCGCTAATCACGGTCTGTCCAACTTTTGCACCTCTGACAACACCATTTTCATCCACGCTTGCAACTGAATCATCAGCTGACTTCCATGTGATGGTTT
>JALSKP010000881.1 GCA_026988815.1 Myxococcales bacterium
CAAGGGTACCTCAGAGGGCGAACCCACCTGGTTTCCCGACTGGAGGAACGCGGAATTGCAGAACGCGACCTTGGATTTCTTGAGCGCCTTCGCTGCACGATACGACGAAGACCCTCGCATCGCATTCCTTCAAGTGGGGTTTGGTCTTTGGGGCGAGTACCACATTTATGATGGACCAAAAGAACTTGGGAAAGATTTCCCTTCTCATGCCTTTCAAAAACAATTTATCGCGTTGTTGGATAAAGAACTTAAAACTTTAAAATGGGCGATTTCGATTGATGCTGGTCGAGGTGAACTATCCGTATTTCCCGCGGATTCCAGTCTTAAGAAAGCCAGCTTTGGAAATTTTGACGACTCCTTCATGCATAAAGATCATAAAGCCGAAAACGAACCCAACTGGGAGTTTTTTACCTACAAAGAACGCTATAAAAAAGAGGTTTTAGGAGGCGAGTTTAGTTATTTTACGGATTTCGATCAGAAAAACGTTCTTAATCCAGACGGCTTATACGGATTTACTTTTAAGGAGTTTAGTACGTCGTTTTACATTACCTATATGATCGGCAACGACCAGCCCAGTTACGCTTTCAAAAATAGGATCGCAAAGGCGGGAATGAACACGGGTTATAAGTTTAGGATTACTCTTCTTGAAGCCTCCGATGTTCATACGCGCGTAGAGATAAAAAATGAGGGTGTGGCGCCGATCTATTATGACGCCTTTCCGGCCGTCGATGGCCTAAAAGCTGCTGGGACACTAAAGGGATTGCTTCCTGGGAAGAGCAAGACCTTCGTTATCTCCAAGTCTGGTGGGACATTTTCTATTGAGTGTGATCGCCTCGTGTCTGGCCAAAAGATCGAATTTAAGGCTTCCCTATAAAAAGCGGGGACCGAAGAATTTACGCTTCACACATCTTTACCTTTTCCGTTAGACTACCCCCAACTTCTGTCCAAGAATCATGAACGAAAAACGAAGCGTCATAAAAGGGATTTTCCAACCTGCCAACCGAGGAGCAGAAATTGCCGCCGTGTTTACAAAGCACGGTCTTCAGAGTTTCGTGAAATTAATGGGATTTGGCAGTCACGTTGACGACGCTGCCGATCCCGACTTGGATCACCATGGTTTGGCGATTCGCATACGCAAGGTTTGTGAAGACCTCGGTCCAACCTTCATTAAACTTGGACAGATTCTTTCTACCCGTCCTGATGTCCTCCCTCCTGTTTTTATCACCGAGCTTCAACGTCTTCAAGATAACGCTCCGGCGATTCCAGTTTCCAGAATCAAGGAACAGATAGAGGCAGGTCTTCACGCAAGCGTCGAGGACCTCTTCGAAAATTTTGACGATGTTCCCATTGCAACTGCAAGTATGGCCCAGGTCCACCGTGCAACCCTGAAAAATGGCGATGAGGTTGTCGTAAAAGTACAGCGTCCCGGTATCGAATCGCAGATCGAAAACGACCTCGCTCTCCTTTATTATGCTGCCCGTTTTTTTGAAGCGACCATCGAAGAAGTTGGCATCTATAACCCTGTTGCTATTGTAAAAGAATTCGAAAAAGCCATTACTGAGGAACTGAATTTTCTTACTGAGGCCAGAAATACCGAGCTCGCTCGCGAGTACGCCAGCAAAGTTGAAGGCGTCGTTATTTCGAAAATCTATACCGAGTTTAGCTCGCCGAAAGTGATTACCCAATCCTATATCGATGGCGTTTCAATACACGATATTGAACCCGGAACGGAGCGCGGAAAACATTTTGTCGATATCGCAATGGAAGCCGCTTTCGTTCAAATCTTTGAAGATGGTTTTTTTCATGGGGACCCCCATCCTGGAAATATGCTCGTTACCGAAGACGGCGTCGCCTTTCTTGACTGGGGATTGGTCGGTCGCCTTTCTCGAGCACAGCAAGACCAACTTGTAGACATTATCGTAAGCATCATTGCCAACGATTTGGATGGTGTTACTCGCCTGGTCATGAGAATGGGAAAACCGGAAGGGCGAGTCAATATGAGGGCGCTTCGATCGGGGATTGCCGAGGTCGCCGGACGTTATCGGTCCCTTGCGCTGGAGCAAATAGAAATTACAGCCTTCATGACCGACGTTATGGATCTTGCCCACGAACACCGGATCCGTGTCAATCCTGAATACGCGCTCTTGACCAAAGCAACGGCGACCGTTGAAGGAATTCTACGGACCGTTTATCCGGATCTAGATATCGTCGGAACAATGAAAGGATATGCCCAACGCCTACTTCGAGAACGCTATGATACCCAACGCGTCATGCAAGGTGTGGTGTCAACGGCTGTGAATCTCAATCAGCTTCTTCGTGATGTTCCCATGCAGCTCGATCAACTCCTCATGGATGTCGAAGGCGGAAATCTTCAAATTCAGGTCAGCCATCCCGCCCTTGATGAGCATTCCCGAGCCGTCACGATTTTGGGTACGCGCATTCTTATGGGATTTGTAACCGCAGGACTCATTATCGGCGGCGCGGTTCTCATAGCGCCTTTTAGTTATCAAGTTTACGATATTTCTCTTACGCCGATCATCGGCGCGATGTTTTTGATGACCTCAATGGGCATCGGGCTGGCAGCCATTTTCTGGCATTTTGTGACCGGCGGTCCTCGTAAAATTCGCCTTTCGCCATGGTTCCGTTGGCTACGGCGTAAGTAGTTTTTAGAGATAACATCCAAGGGGATTTAGAGGTGTTTTTCATGGAGCCATAGGTTGGTTTAAAAAATAAACCTAGGTATTGAAAAGAATCTAGAGGGCGTTATAGTAGTGGGGTTTAAAAAATAAACCAGAGGTACTTGTGAACTTCAGTTTCTTCCAACCCACCTTTCTTCAGACTATGGCTTTCTGCGCAATCCTTGTGATTGTTTTTGCGAATCTATTTCGGATCGCCAATACGATCTTGCCCAAAGGGAAACTCTTTCTTCTTTTGGGCGTTTTTATGTTGTGGTTGGGAATCCATGGCGCGGTAGCGTGGAGCGGCGTTCTGGAAAAACAAACGATGCCGCCGCCATTGGTCATCTACCTTGCGCTCACATTAGGTGTGGGTATCGTTTTTAGCATTTCGAAATGGGGCGAGCTAAGTGCTCAGAAAACGCCACTCTTAAAGCTGGTTATGCTTCAGGTGTTCAGGCTTCCCTTGGAGATGGTCTTAGCTAGCCTTGCATCAAATGGTAACCTTCCTTACGAAATGACATTCTATGGTTTCAATTTCGATATCGCGACGGGAGCGATAGCCTTATTGATTGTCTTGCTTTCAAAATTCAAAACCTTGCCACTCATTGTCTTTTGGATATGGAATTCGATGGGTTTCGTTCTCTTAATGGTGATTGGAGTGGTCGCACCTTTGTCGAGCCCGATTCCTATTCGTGTCTTCGAGTCCGGTCCGCCTCTCGTGCTTGCCATGTTTTTGCCATGGACGTGGATTATTAGCGTATGCGTCTTTGTTGCGCTCGTTGGACATTTGGTCATTTACCGTAAACTATGGTCGGACCGCAAAGAGGAAAGGCTATGAAAAGCTATGGGCAGTTTTGTTCACTCGCCGTTGCGCTAGACGTTATTGGGGATAGATGGAATTTACTGATTATCAGGAATCTGATTTTGGGTCCGCTTCGGTGGAAGGGGATGCGCCACAACTTACCCGGTGTTGCGAAGAATCTTCTATCCAGTCGTTTGAAGATCTTGGAAGCCAAAGGGGTGATCGACAAAGATGAGGACTTTTATTGGTTGACCGAAAGAGGACGAGAATTGGAAACGATTCTTTTTAAGATCGCTGGATGGGGGGAAAAACATTTTTCGGGAGAGCTAAGCCCAGAATTTCAAAAACGAGAACGCTATCTCTTTACCTCCCTAAGGCGAAAAATACGTCCCTGCAAAAGAGAGGTTAGGGTGCTCTTGGTTGTCGGGCCGACTCTATTGGAGGTGCGAGTAGGAGAATCGCCAAGGATCGATGAGGTATATTCAAAGACCCCGCCTTATGATGCCGATTTAAATATAGATTTCGATTCATTTAGGGCGCTACTTTTCAAAAAAGAAAAGTGGAGAAGCCTTGAAAAAGAGGGGCGTTTGAGGTCCGAAGGCTCGCGTCGTGCGATTGATGATTTGGTAAGGTCGATTACTATTTTAACCCTTTTTTTTGTTCTCCAGCTAAAAGCTGTTTTTTAAATCGTTGCAGGAAAGGGGAGCATTACTCAATGTTTTCCTGAATCGTATTCATTATGGTTTGCAGAATCGTTTTAGCGAGGGATGGACGGAGCGTCTACATTTCTGAATCGTCATTCGAACTTTCTTTTTTCCAAGTCGCTTTTCGGCTGACCAAGAGGGCCCAGAATTGCACATTCAGGGTTCCATTTTTT
>JALSKP010000882.1 GCA_026988815.1 Myxococcales bacterium
AAAAAAGGGAATCGATATCTGTCCACCATGAGTATGACCAGCCACAAAAAGATCAATAGCACTGGTCTTCACTTCCCCAATGGTAGCCGTCATTGGACGGTGGGCAAAGATAATATTCAACTCAATAGGACTCTCCTCCGCCCTTTCTATCGCCCGCTTGACCGCATCTTTTTCATAGTTGAGTTCCGTACCGCCGATGCGAATCCTACGTCCACGAATCGTGAGCGTGCGATGGGTATTAAACAATAACTCGACCTTGCTTTGATCGTAGTCTTGTACCTTTCGATCTGCATCTCCTTGAACGATAAAACTTCCGTGTTTGGCGTTTAAAGCGTTCAAAAAACGATTCGCTTTCACGAGCTCCTCCGCATAGTTTTCTTTCGTGGCCTGCAAAAGATCGCCTGGAATAAGAATGATGTCGGGGTGAAGGGCGTTTGCCTCTTCAATGATCCTGTCTTCCCATTCCCCGAAATGGTCCGTTTGAATATCCGTTAGAACGACAATGCGAATGGGCTCCTTATCAACCCCATCTTGGGTTGTGATACGCGTAGTCGTGATGTCCATCCATCTTGGTTCGACGAAGGTCATCCAAAACGCGAGTGGAAGAAGTCCCAAACACAGCATCCCAAGTATATGAACACCCCGCGTTTTCCAACTTTTGGCCGCCTTTCTTTTCTTCATGATAAGAAGCAAAAAAAGTCCGATAAGAGGATAAACACTCGCGCCCACATAGTAAATTAGACGAACAGATGTGAACCCCGGATGATGAATAAAAAGAAGCAATCCGATGACAACCACGAAAATGGGAATGAGCAAGGTTGCTCGAAAAATAATCCACTCCCTATCGGAGAAGGCACCTTCTCCCCTGAAAAGAATGATTAAGGTTGGTAGAGAAAAAAGAAGAGCGAGAAAGATGATTGGGAAATCGATGCTTTCGAAATAGAGAAGAGTAGTATCCATATTTACCAATACACAACTATCTCAACTTTTTGAAGGACAACTAAACGCTATGGGAGATTGAACCTTCTATTTCTGTTCCGTTCTCTTTTTCAACAGCCGGAAGGGCACGTAATTTAATTGAGGTAAAGATGATCACTAAAATCCCTGCGCCCACAGAAATGTAAATAGGTATAGCACTTAGTTGTTTCGATAGAACGAAGATGGACATGATAAGGACGAAGCCCGCGAAAATAACGCGGAGCTTACTCGGATCAAGTTTGGCACCTATCGCTTGACCGAGAAGCGAACCCACAACCGCCAGCCCGACGAAAGTCAAAGCGAGGGAATAATTAATATCGACGTGCGTCGCCAAGGAGGAGAAGCCAACGAATGAATTGAGTGCAATAACCAGTAGCGAGGTTCCAATTGCCTTCTTCATATCTAGGCCTCCTAACATGGCCAGTGTTGGTACGATCACGAATCCGCCACCGGCTCCCAGAAGACCCGTTAGCGTTCCCACTGCCACTCCTTGTAGGGCTATAAGATAAATCGGTGGTTCTTTTTTCTCCGATGGCTCTTTCCCACCTTCAACGATATCGGGCGTGGGTTTCTTCCGGAACATCATTGTCGCGGTGACCATCATGAATCCTGCAAAGAGAAGGAGCAGTGTGTTACCAGAGAAAAACTGGGAAAGCTGCCCACCGCTCCACGCGCCCACCATCGCAAAAACAGCGAAGAGGATGCCAATCTTCCATTCCACCAATCCTCGCCGGCCATACCCAATCGCGTTCACCGCGCTCGTCGCACCGACAACCAATAAGCTGGTCGCAATCGCTGCTTTTTCATCGATGCCCATCATGTAGACCAAAATAGGGACGGCGAGGATCGAACCTCCACCTCCCAACGCGCCAAGAACGGCGCCCATTGTAAGAACTGCGAGTATCGTTGTGATTGTCATGGAAAAACCTCTTTCTATAGATCTCTTTCTCTGAGACCTCGATGAAAGAAGGATATTGCATGGAGCTTGCCAGCTTCTCTTAACGCAGAAACACGAGGGAAACCTACTCTAGTGTTTCAGCGTTTCATTTTGTCGACTCGTTTTGATTTCCGACTAATGTACGTCGATATCACTAAACCAAACCCGAAATGGTGTCTTACTATTGTGTTCTTGGGCGATTAAAAAACCCTTGAAACTGGTCGTTTTTTCCCAGGTTGTTATTTTTGTAGCTTCCTTTGCGCCACCCTTTCTATAGATCCAGGCAACAACTTCATTGGATTGCGGGTCAACAAAAAGCTCATAAATATCATTGGGCGTGTAGCCGCCACCATTATACATAATGGTAAACTTATCGCTCTTTAGGTCTCGAATCGGCGACTTAACATCGCGCGTAATTTCTACGCTATAACTGTGCGGATTTTGAAAAAGTTGAAAAGGGAAAAGCAGCCAATAACTATCGTTTGTAAATATCTTATTGAGTGAAACTTCTTTTTCAGAAGTCGGTGCGTTGAGCATAAAACTCACGTCCTCATCCAGATTGTGAACGCGATTGGTTTTTGGAAACCACTTCCATCGACGCTGAACAACCTTATCTGGTTTTTGAACATGGAAGGTAAACTGAATGGAATCCGCCTCTTGCACGTGGGCAACACCATGATGGTCGAAAAGGAGACCAAGAGGATTTGTTTTTTGAGTCGCACAACTTGAAAGAACGCTCAATAAAAAAAGCGATAAAAATACTTTCGGACCTATGTTCAAAATAAACTCCATTTTTGGAAACCAGGATCTAAGCTTTTCCAAACAAAAAAGCCACCTAGATAGCATTGAGAAAGACAAAAAGGGACAAAAAGAAACCAAGTGGTGTTTAGATCTTCTCGAAAATCCTCTTAAGGTTGGGGAAGGATAGCGTATAGGCTGGCATTACGACATCCCCAACTTTCTTTGTCGAGGCAGAGGTCCTCGATGTTGTAGCGTTGAGAAACCTTCCCCTCGCTTATTTCTATAAAACACTCAAAGCGCACCGCTGGAATGGTTGTGTAAAAGAAACGTCCGGCCGATGTGGACGCGATGGTTTCCGGCTCTTGGTCAGGGCAATAAAGGGTCGCCTTAGCGTTAACTACGGGTTCGCGTTTTCCAGAAAAGTTCTGGGTGGTCGGGACGGGGTCTCGTACTACGTAGACACCCAGGCGTCCTACCGGATCGCAGGACGAACCTGATGCGATGACCAATATAAGGGCGGTGAAAGATAGAGTATGTTTCATTTCATTAAACCAAATCGAGGTGAATGGAACCCACGGCAAAGAACGTTTTTAGCTCGTGTTTTTTTCCGTGGAAAGAAGAAAGTTGCATCGCTTGAAGGTCATTTATTTATAGGCAATCCATGGCTATACCCACGGGCACACGAGCGCAGCTTACTCCTACAAAGAAAGAATATCTCAGTTTCGGATCACCGCACCGAACCGCATTCGGGCTGAAGATTTCGTTTAGGCCTTATCCGTCCTCGTTTTAGAGATATTCAGCTGAAATTATTTCGAGATCGTTTGGGGTGATACCCGTATCTAAACTAAAGATGGTGTCGGCACCTTCTTTTGTTTTGACCAGCTCTCCACGCGCTTGCGAGTGTAAGGTGAACAAGGTGTGCAACTGCGGGATGCAATGATGGGTCATCGCGTATCCAAGATTTGCGACGCTGCGTTTGTTGGCCTCCAAGTTATTTGAAAAACCTAAGCGGCGAGACAAGGCGAGGTCGCACCAAATGACCTCGCGTTTTTCAACGTCGATGATAGCGGGTATGGCCACCGTTGCGTTGGCCTTCAAGTCGAAGCGTTGTTGCACCGTTGAGGCCTCAAAGATTTCTCCGCCTTGAGGTTTCTCTCGCATCATCCACCCCGCATAACACTCTGGCATCTCAGAAAAAGGCTGCCTCGTAAAAGAATAAATATTCATCACAATGTATCTGCACTTTTTGTTTTTCGCAGAACTCAAATCAATGTCGATATATTCGCAAGCGCCATCAGGTGCCGAGGTGATGTCGCCCGAATGCGCAGCCTTAATACGATCAGACTTCAAATTCGTGTACGAAATATACTCAGCAAGGTCCCAGTCTTGGGTGTGTAAAGTCGCCGAAAGATCGACATCAATACGCCCCTTTCCCTTCGCCTCTTTCCACCAAAGGAAGAAGCGAATCGTATCGTTGTTTACCTTCTCACCTAAACTAATCCTGCTACCGCGGGTCATCACCCTCTTCGACCTACTCGCCGAACGTTGGGACATCGGAACACTATAATTCGCCAAGATAGGATCCACGTAAACCTTCCCTAAAGGAGGCAAGTTTACAAACCTGTCTCGAAGTGCTTGGGTGATGAGCTTTAGGTTTTCCTCACAAATGCTTTTATCAAGGCCGATGCGTTCGTCTTCGATCGAAAAGAATTTTCCAACTTGCCCTTTTGGGAAAAAGACACGACACACCACAGGCTCATTTCGCTTTTGAAAATGGCTCTATCAATAACGCGTGCAGCGAGTATGAAAACCATTATAATCATTTTATTAATCATAACCAACGCCTGTGGCGAAGACATTAAAAAAGAAAACGCGAGGGATTTTAACGAGGAATCGGCGAAAGAGGAAAAGGAGCAAGTCCGTGTGAATGAACCCGAAGATAGAGGTGAGTCCAAAGAGATAAGGGAGGTTGCCAACGAAGATTTGGACATCAAAGAGGAACACTGTTCGGTACATTTGGACGGTGAGTGCCAGGACCTGGGCGCGCCATGCTGCAATTTACCGGGCACCTATTGCACGGGCAGCGCGGTTGGAAATCGATGCATGCTTCCCGACTACGTGCAGCCTTTCAGGCTAGAGGTCGATACGCGCGGTGGGTTGTTTTAGTTGTTTGAGTTCCCCGGAAGGCGACGGTCGAACGACACTCTCGATCGTGGGTGAATATGGGAACGCGGCAGGTATGATTGATATCGATGTCACCCGTGAACTTTTACCGCAGACCACCTTCGACGTTGAAAATTTCGAAAAGAAAATCACCCAAACGGCAGGTGCTTTGACCCTCGTTGTCGAAGAGGGACTGGAAGTGAGCGCCTTCTATTACCAAATGAAAACGACTGCGGTGCCGGGTTTTCGCGGCGTTTTTCGCGGCGAATTTCGTTCTCTTATTTCGGACGATATTTGGGAGGTGAGCTGCTGGTTAAAGCATATCGAACCTCGGGCGATTTATATCGAGGAGGAGAATCGTTGTGTAGATAAATTCGGGGAGGAGGCGCGCAATCCGCAAATCGGAATGCCAGGTGTCCGTGGTACCGGCTTTGCCGAATGTGGCGACTTTGTGGGTATCGCTCTCGGGGAAGAAGCACTCAATTACCAAGTGCTTGTCGGGACGAATTTTAGAGGGTCTAAGCTTAACGGAGCACGTATCCACTTTGCTCATATTTCGGAGGTAGACTTTCGCGGCGCAACGCTCTCGACCCTAGATTTCGGTTACTCAAATATCGAAGGGAAAGTAAATGAGCATACGATATTTCCGGATTCATGTGAAAGGGGAGAGGACCGATTTAGCTGCTCGCGTTAGTCCAATGGCCGAACTGTTGGATGGGGAGAGTCTTCTCGGCGAGAGAGAAATAAACCAAATAGTAAGGTCATAATCATCAAGCTACCCAGCGGTATCTTGTTTGGTGTCGTGTT
>JALSKP010000883.1 GCA_026988815.1 Myxococcales bacterium
ACCTTTGGCGGTATTGCCGCGGGCAAAGGTAGGGTTCTCGCGGGCGCAAGAAACTCCCGCCTTTCAAACGATAATGGAAGTACCTGGATAGATAGTTCAGATGCTAATTTCGGGGGCTATAATATTCGCTCGGTGGGCTTTGGCGCGGGACATTTTATACTCGTCATGCAAGACGATGCCATTGAAGTTCGCGTGAGTGAAGATGGTCAATCCTGGATCACGCCCTCCATTCCGCCCAAGTGTGGGGAAGGTTTGCAATTCCAAGGTGGAATTGTTGGACATAATAATATTCTCGTTATGGCCGGATCGGATGCGCTCATTTGCCAAAGCGAGGATGGTGGCCAAAACTGGACAAGCAACAAAGTCGCCGGCGAACTCACCTCCGCTTTGGTTCACAACGGGGACGCCTTCGTCTTTTGGGACCGCGATAATCGCTACACTTCTGTTGACGGAAAAGAGTGGACATCGACACCGATTGTAACGCTGGGGGTTAGCATCGGGCAAGTTGCCTTTGGCGGAGGTTTGTACGTTGCAGTCAATCATGGGTGGCAGCAATGGTATGATCGTCAGACTTTCTGGTATTCCTCCGACGGATTAAACTGGGTCGAGGCAGATCAATATGAAAAAAGCCATCCCATTCGAAAAATCGTATACGCCCCACTACGGAGTTGCCAATGAAACTCAAACCGACTCGAAGACGCTTTCTCAAAGGCATCGGCGGTGCTTTTTTAGCGCTCCCTTTATTGCCCTCGTTATTTCCCGAAGATCTTTTTGCGGCCCAGGAGGGCGTCAAGCGATTTATATCGATGGGAACCAATCACGGCGGGGTGTGGTCTGAAAATATGTATCCCGCAGATCCAACCTTGGACGCCTCCCAGACCTACGCGGGTATCAATATTCAACAAGGTTCGCTCGTCTCTTCGATGCGCGAGGGAGACCGATTTATTTCCGAAACCTTGCGTGCTCCAGCATCGGCCTTGAGTGAAACCTTGGTTGGAAAAATGAACGTGATTCGAGGCATTGGTTATCCTTTCTACCTTGCCCACCATAGCGGTGGTCATCTGGGAAACGTTGCCGCGAACGACGGGAACGGCACCGACGGCGAATACTTGCACGCCTACCCAACGGAAACGATCGATCAATACCTCGCCTATTCTGATCGTTTTTACCCTGATTTAACGGGAATCGTTCATCGCAGCCTCCACTTTGGTCGCGCTGGTATGTCGTTTCGAAAACTCTCCGACGGATCCATCACTATCGTTGAGACGAGCAGTAGTTCGTTGAATGTATTCGGCCAGATTTTTCGACCAGCCGATGAAGGACCTTCGCTTGAGCGCAGGATCGTCGATGATGTAAGGGAAAACTACCAGCGACTATTAGCCAAACCTTTATCGGCCAAAGATCGTGTTCGCTTGGTCGAACATGTGGAACGGATTGACGAACTTCATCGTCGTTTGAACGTCGTTCTTGAATGCAGCGGTATCACCGAACCTGTGGACGACTCACGAAATCACCGTAGTGACGATCCCCTCGAAAATAGGATCCAATGGCAACTAATAAATGACGTCATCGTGACGGCCTTGGCCTGCGATACAAGTCGTATAGCGACGATGGCAATAGGAAGTCATTTTACCAATTACTCGGGGGATTGGCATCAAGGAAATGCCCATGAAGGAACAACGGCTGGCGGTCAAGCGGTCATGGTAAATTCAAACCGAAATGTTTTTAAAGAGGTCTTCGTTGACCTGATTTCAAAACTGGATTCCATTGATGACGGTGCTGGCTCGACCTTGCTCGATAACACCCTCGTGACGTGGACACAGGAATCGGGTCAGGTGACTCACGATGCCTATTCCATACCTATCGTTACAGCGGGTGGGCTTTGTGGAGCTTTGTCGACAGGGAACTATCTAGATTATTCTAATCGTTCGGTCGTTATCGGTAATGAAATACAAGTCAATCCAGGTTTAATTTTTAACCAATGGCTGGGAAATATTCTCCTAGCGATGGGCGAGGAGCCAGCGCGTTTTGAGACGGGCGAGTTAAACAATGGAGGATGGGGACAACTTTATATAGGCGAACAAAGCTATCAAAATTTCGACGAATGGTACCCCAATAACGTTCGTAGCGTTTTGAGTAGTAAGCTTCCTTATCTGTTCAAATAGTGTCCAGATTTAGAGCCTTCTCTAACACTTCCCTCCTTCTATCGGAAAAAATCTACCCTTATATCGTCGCGTCGAAAGGATCGATTTTGAGGGCGTTCTCGATTGGCGAAAATAATGCCAAAGACCTGAATTTTTTCGGCACGCCTACACAGAAAACCCCCTTATATATTCGCCGCATAGCGCTTTATCGGAGGCGCGATGAGTTTTTGGCCCAATTGGCCCATTTCATGGAATCTAGGTGAGATCTTTGCTCTACTGACTTGACACCCTTGCCCTTGTTTTCTATTGACTGCATGTGTCCATAACATTGCATTGGGATGTGATTGATGACAGAAGAATCTGCAAATAAAAACGACGAAAATATGTCGGAAAAACGAAAAACCGCCGCATTTTATGATGTGGACGGAACCTTGATTTCGACCAACGTTATCCATGCTTACGCCTATTACGCGCTCAACTCGCCGTCGATGTTGGATCGCGTGAAAAGGGCGTCTAAACTGATTGGATCGCTACCCATGTATTGGATCGCCGATAAGTACGATCGTAAAGCATTCAACGATGCTTTTTACGCGAATTACAAGGGCTTCACCGAAGACAGATTGGTTATCCTCGGCGAGGAAATTTTCGAAAAAATTATTCGCCCTAATATTTTTGAAGGCGCTTTTTCTTTGATTAAGAACTCCAAAGCGCAGGGTCACGATCAGATTCTCATCACCGGAGCCATTGACTACATTACCAAGCCCTTGGCTCAATATTTAGGCGTGGATGACTGGGTTGCCAACCGCCTCGAAATTAAAGATGGATTCGCGACCGGGAGACTCATTAAGCCAATGATTGCCGGTGCAAACAAGGCGCTATGGGTAAGGCGATACGCGGAAAAGAAGGGATACGATCTGGATGGATCCTTTGCATATGCGGACAGCGGTTCCGATATTCCTTTGCTCAGTGTGGTCGGAAATCCTTGTGCTGTTAACCCCGATTTTAAATTAAAAACAACCGCGCGCGCTTATGACTGGCCGGTTCTCAATCTATAACGAAGATATATTAAAATGACCCATTGGATGAATAACCAAGTTCGTATTTTGGATGATGATTCCCTTCCTCGATACATGCATTATGCCGAAGATTTTATAACTTATAAGTTTCCCGAAGGGACCCGTGTATTGTATCCCAAGCCTCCGATGGCGGCGATTAAGAACAGAAGGGCCGCCATTCGTCAGGCCTTAAATAACCCTGAAGGTGGTGTGGAACCGCTCCACACTCAGCTCAAAGCTGGGATGAAAGTCACGATCGCTGTGGACGATATTTCGGTCCCTCTTCCGCCGATGAAACGTCCCGATCTTCGCCAAGATATGCTCGAAATTATCGTCGAACAATTGGTTGAAAACGGCGTTGAAGATTTTGAAATTGTTGTCGCTTTGGCCCTTCATCGCAGGATGAGCGAAGCCGAAATTCGACGCATGGTCGGCGATAAAATCTTTGACGCCTACTATCCTAAAAAGCTCTACAACATGGACGCCGAGGATCCAGATGCGTTGGTTGTTCTTGGGCAAACCGACCAGAATGAGGACGTTCAGATCCTCAAACGTGCCGCAGACAGCGATCTTCTCATCTATGTGAACATTAACTTTGTTCCGATGAATGGCGGATTTAAGTCAATCGGAACGGGGCTTGCCGGATACAAAGGGATTAAACATCACCATAATCCGGAAACCATTCTCAAATGCAAATCCTATATGGATCCAAAAAACTCGGCGCTCTATTCGAGTAATGAGCGAATGGGGCGTTTCATTAATGAGACCATTAATGTTTTTCACATTGAGACGACGCTTAACAATAAAATGTATGACGATTCGATGATGTTTCTGGCCAGGGCAGAGGACGATTGGTCGCCCTCAGATCACATGAAATTTCGAAGTATGCAATGGGCGCTCAGCAAATTGCCACGCAAGGGAAAGCGCGCGCTCTTTCACAAAATTCCTGCCGATTATGGTCTCATTGGCGTTCATGCCGGACCGACAGAAGCCGTGCACGAAAAGACCCTAGAAAAATGTTGGCAACAACACGCCGTTAAAATCAAAGGACAAGCCGATGTGCTTGTTTATGGTATTCCTTTTGCGAGTCCCTATAATGTGAACTCGATACTCAATCCTATCTTGGTTCAAGTCATGGCCCTTGGTTATTTCTTCAACATGTACCGGGGGATGCCAGTCGTTAAAAAAGACGGAACGCTCATCATTACCCATCCCTGTTATGATGAGTTTGATCCCGAACATCACCCAAGTTATGTGGAATTTTTCAACCGTTGTTTATCGCAGACCAATCGGACCTGTGAGCTCAGAAAATGGGAGGAAGAATTTGCAACCAATCCCAATTATGTGGAAATGTTTCGTCGCGGAAATGCCTATCACGGCGTTCATCCATTTTACATGTGGTACTGGGGAGAAAACGGCCGCGACCACATTGGTAATGTGATTGTCGTTGGCGCAGAAAATGATCACGTTCCCGCGAGACTGGGTTGGCTGACTGCTAAAACCATGGACGAAGCGTTGGAAATGGCCCGAGATTTTCACGGGCCAAATCCTGATATTACGATGATGCATCATCCTCCATTTATGGTTGCCGACGTCGAGTAGGACTCTCACATGACAAAGAAAAACAATTCAAAGAACGATATGTCTTCATCGATTTTTTCGGTAACAGAAACCTTTCGAGATAAAACTGTTTTCGTAACAGGTTCCACAGGTTTCTTAGCAAAAGTGTATGTTGCGATGTTATTGCGCTACCACTCAGATATTAAGCATCTTTACCTTTTGGTCCGAGACAGAAGTTTTGAAACCGCCGAAGAACGCGTTCAAAGGGAGCTTTTCGAATCGCCAACCTTTGTTCCCGTAAAGGATTTTCTGGGAAGTAAATTCGACGCCTTTATCAAAGAAAAAGTGACCGTACTTTCAGGCGATATCACGACGCAACACTTGGGTTTAGACAAAAAAGTTGCCAAAAGGATTTCCAAAGAAGTTGATATTTTTGTGAACTCGGCGGGCTTGACCAACTTCAATCCCAACCTCGAAAGCGCGTTGAATATTAACACGCTTTCGGCCGATATATTGTTGGCATTTTTACGCCTTTCAAAGACGCCAGCCAAATTACTACATGTCTCTACAGCCTATGTCGCAGGTTCAAACGAGAACCCGGACGAAGTCCTACCCACCCCCGAGATTTATCCGCGCTACGATGAAATTCGACTGCCTTTAGATCACCGTCGCGAAATTGACGATTGCATGGAAATGGTGCGACACGCAGAGCACCAAGCCGACGATCAAGAGCGTCAAACGCTTTTTGCGGAGCGCGCCAGGGCAAAACTTCTCAAGCATAATGTTCATCCCGATGACGCGTCCTCTTTTGCCGAAGAAG
>JALSKP010000884.1 GCA_026988815.1 Myxococcales bacterium
CGATGCCAAAGCGTCCGTTGCGGCACCGAAGCCGTTAAATATCGGATCAAAACCGGTGAAGAAACCGAGAAGGGGATCGACGTGGTCAAGCATTTGATCGCGCGTTAAAAACTTATCGCTTTCCCTTAGGGTGATACGCGCGTTGACTTCGGCGTTTTGTAATTTGCCATTTTTTGATTTCAAGGAAACCAATGTTCTCCAAGCGATGTTGCGATCGGTAAAGAACAGGCCTGATTTTTGATCGAGTTCGGTGAACAATAATGTCTGGGTCTTATTCCCTTCGCTAATGCTTACCGTACCTGTATTGAAATTATTGGCACGGTAGAATTCCATTCCTAGGAAATGGAATCCGAGATAACTGGCCTCCGAACGGCTATCTTTTGAGATATCAAGTTCTTGGGTAATTCCCGCGTTAGCGCTGTTAGCCAGGGTTTGCGCGAAGCGAATATCTCCACGTAAAGCTTGGGCCATTGCAAGTTCTGCATCGGCGCCCGCTCGGCCTAAATCGATTTTGAAGCGTGCAACAGTAAGACGTGATTCTGATTTTGTTTTTGAGAATTTAGCCTGAGCAGAAATGATTCTTTTGAGTTGTTTTGCAAGTGCTTTCTCAGCAATTTCGGTCACGTCAATTTGCGTTACACCGAGGTCCAGTGTTGCCGAGGGAAGTCCTGAAACGCCCCAGCCTGTATTGAGTGCGACCTCAAAATGTCGCTCTTTTGCATTGCTTAAGCCCACATCAATGAAGGCCTCGTTATTGGCACCGCGGACGAGTTGAACATCAAGTTTCCCCTCTAATGCGACGCGGGCTGCGAAACTCAAACGCGCGTTAAGCGCGATCGTTGAACCTAGGGAAGCAATATGAAAGGGGACACCCACACCCATATTAAATCCTAGTACGCCTTGGGCGCGAAGGGTCATCGACTCGCCGGGCGCCATTGCTTTTACGTCACTCATGTGTCTGGGGAGGACGAAACCACGAAGGTTTTTCATCGTTGTCAATGGGTTGTCGATGAGACTTTTATCGCGTCGGGTAAAGGGCGCGATAACGACAGATTCGATCGTCGCGTTGGCGAGAAAACCAACGCTTCCGAGAGCATCACCGTGGCTGAATGACCATTTTGGTGCCACCTCTGGTCCGATTTTGAAATGGCTTTCCGCGTAGACAATGTCTTTTCGCTGGATTTCATCTCGACGAAGATTTGTGATTTTAGATGAGAAACTATTCTCACCAAGTCGGGTCGTTAGTCCTGCCGATATTAAATTGATATCGTGGATGATGACTTGGCCGAGAACCTCTTCTTTTTTTCCATAGAGCGAGGTCGGACTTAGCGAAATACTTGAGTAAGGAAGACCCTCCAAAGCATTGTTTAACTCTTCGCTTGCGAGTCCGGCTCCGACGATTTTTAAATCATCGGTACTCACCTTTTTCATGTCGTCGAAAAAATCTTTGAATTTATCTGAGACGCCATCACATTTTGAACCCGTGCACGCGTCGACAATATTTTCCTCATCGGGGGTGTTGTCGGAATCAAGGTTTTCAGAACACGACGCGAATAGCATCGATACAAGGACTGGAAAAAGAAGAGATTTTGTCATGATTTATGCCTAGAATATTGTCGTTCAGCGACATTGAGGAGCAAGCCTTATGCCAGGCTTTTTTGTAGAACAATTTCTCCATTTAGGTATGGAAGCGTCAACAAATACGGGCGATTGATAACCCGAAGGCGCATACGATAATGAGGATTCCCTATCATATTGTAAAAAAGTGATGCTTTTATCCTTCAGTTGGCAGAAAGATCTTCCACTATTGGATTTAGCCAAGCGCGCTTAACGCATCGGTGAAGGGAAGGTTTAATCCTTCTGAAACCGCTTTGTAGGTAATGTGAGCGTTGTGGGTATTGAGTCCTTTGAGGAGATTTGGATCCGCTTTCATCGCCTTTTCCAGTCCTTGTTCCGCAATCGCCAGCCCATAACGAAGGGTAGTATTGTTGAGCGCAAAGGTTGATGTTCTGGCAACCGCACCGGGCATGTTCGCGACGCAATAGTGAACGACGCCCTCCACAACATAGGTCGGATCGTCGTGTGTTGTCGGTTTACAGGTTTCAATACATCCACCTTGATCAACGGAAACATCGACGACGACTGAGCCCTCGCTCATATTTTTCAAATGCTCGATGGTCACAAGATGCGGTGCTTTTGCACCTGGGACGAGCACTGCTCCGATGACAAGATCTGCACCGTGTACACGCTCGGCGATCGTTACGGGGTTGGAATGCAAGGTCTGGATTTTATTGCCAAAAATGTCATCTATGTAACGAAGACGATCCAAGTTAATGTCGAGAATCGCAACATCGGCGCCCATTCCAACGGCCATTTTAGCCGCTGAAAGCCCGACAACACCGCCTCCGATAACAACGACTTTTGCCCGATTCACCCCAGGGACGCCTCCGAGAAGGATACCTTTCCCGCCTTCAGCGCGTTCCAAGCACCGCGCGCCGACCTGAATTGACATCCTACCCGCAACTTCGCTCATCGGTTCAAGGAGAGGGAGGCGACCCTTTACCTCGATCGTTTCATAGGCTACTGCGGAGACTTTCTTTTCCAATAAAGGTGTTGCCAAGGAGGGGACTGCGGCGAGATGGAAATAGGTGTAAATGATTTGCTTTTCTTGCATCAAACCGTATTCAGCTTCGAGGGGCTCTTTAACCTTGACGATCATTTGGGCTACTTTCCATACTTCTTCGGCCGTTTCAAGCAAGGTCGCGCCTGCTGCGATATAATCCGAATCTGGAATGGCTGAGCCCAATCCCGCGCCTTTTTGTACAAAAACGGAATGCCCACGACTTGTGTATTCTCTTACACTCGCCGGAATCATTCCTACTCTATATTCGTGATTTTTTATTTCTGATGGAACACCAATCTTCATGTCGACTCCTGCTAGATTTTTGAGAAGCGGAAGTTAATCAAGTCGCTTTATCATTGCAATCAGGAAAGATCTTTTTTATTGAAATTTAACGTTATTTTTGATGAACCATTCTCTTAACCCGTACAACATTTAATATCCTATGAAAAAAATAGAAGTGACCTTTATCGACGATCTCTCTGGTAATATTATCGGGCAGGTTGAACTCTCCCCAGAATCTCTTCCCCCAAGTTTCGTTCAAGACACGACGTTGTTTATTGACGAGGCAGATTGGGCGGTCGTGGAATCCATTCCTGTTGAGAGCGTAGACTTTATTGCTCAGGGGTCCTTAACGTTACGCCTTAGAAAGGTTCAAAAAATGGATCCGGCAAATATTCTATTCAGTGTACCCACCTTATGTGAGGCTCTACCTTCTGCGGGCGGTCTGGATTCTCAAGAGGATGACTTTCGTATTGCCGAGGATGACTGGCGTCAGATCGAATGCATCTCAACCGCTCATCTTGCTTTTATCGGGGCTGAAATGGCGTCGGTTTTGAGCATTCACGAGCACGCATCCAAAGGGGCAGGGTGGGAGAATATGCATATGAGAAAAGAGCCGACGACAGGGATAGTAAACCTGCCTCTTAAAAATTTAACGGATGCTTTCGGCGAAAAGACAAAGGGACTTTCGTTTGGGGGGCAAACGAAGCAGATAGAGAATGGGTTTTCTATCGAATGTGATTCGGGTTTCCACCTCTATGGTCTTCTCCATGAGGACAACCTTTCGGTTCTCGCTTTGGACGCCTTTAGCTCGCCTGACCCTTCAATGCTGGCGAAGCTAAAAGAATTTTTAGATGATAATGAGCTCGTTGTGGTGGATTGGTGTCGTTGCACTCAAGCGAGTGGCGATAGTTTGGATGTGTTCTTTTCGCGCTAAGGAATATCTAGGATTACTTTCCCGACCGTCGTATTGGACGCCACATGTTGATGGCCTTTTTCGGCATCGAGGATCGAGAAAGTAGAATCGATAATCGGCGCAATACTTTTATCTTCCAGAAAACCCCAGAAATCCTGTTTAAATCTTTTGATGATAGCGGCCTTCTCCTCATCCGATCGGCTTCTTAAAACAGAACCGATAATACTAAGCCGGTTTACTAAAAGTCGACCCAAAGGCAGATCTTCTTGTTTGGACTTGTCCGCCAATCCGAGTAATCCGATGATGACAAGTCGACCGCGTCGATTTAGTAAACTCAGGTTGGTATTTATATTCGTGCCAACGGGATCCAAGATCATATCATATCTACCACTCGCTTTTAGGGACGTGAACAAATCTGGATCTTTTCGATCAAAAAGCGTCTCCACTCCGAGGCCTTTTAAGGCATCATGTTTGGTGGCACTACAGATTGCCCCAACCTTGATGTTGCGATGCTGGCACAATTGAAGGGCCGCTGTTCCCACCCCCGAGGCGGCCGCCCAAATCAGCGCCCGCTTGGCATCGCCTTGGTCTCCTAAGTTTCCTTCTTCAAAAAGGTTGACATAGGCGGTGATAAATACCTCCGGAATTGCCGCGGCATAGGTGAAGGACCAATCGTTGGGTATCAAAAAACAATGTCCTTCGTGAGCGCAAACTTTTTCCGCATATCCACCCCCCGTAAGCAGCGCGCTAACGCGATCGCCAACCTTTAGCTGGGTGACTTCATCGCCGATTTGGATGACGATTCCAGCCGCTTCTAAGCCTAGAATCTTTGACGCACCTTGTGGAGGATTGTATCGCCCCGTGCGTTGTATAAGGTCGGCTCGGTTGATTGCCGTCGCGCGAACTTGGATTAAAACTTCTTTGGCTTTTGGTTCCGGTGAGGGGAGGTCGGTCCAAAGGAGGGTTTGGTTTCGGATGTCGATTGCTTTCACGTGTATCCTATCTTGGAGGGAAAGTGACTCTACTTTACATCGAAAGTGAAGGTCTTAGCGTAAACTTCTCTGAAACGAGGATAGGCTTTACCTAGCTTATTGTAGTCGGCAGCTTTGTCGCTGAGTCGATGTTTCTCAACACTTACATGAAGGGAGTACTTACCCTTCTTATCGAGGGTATTAAGAAAGGTGAAACGACGTTCCTCACCAGGTAGAACGTTGTTATCGGAAATTTGTTTGGCAATAGGATGCCATTCCCATATTTCTCCGATGCGGTGTTTTTCCTGTTTAATCATTTCTTTTGCGTCATTACGAAGGGTGAAGGATATGATGAAAAAACGTTCCGGATCACCGGTCGGAACCTTGTGTCCGGCATTTTCGTTTTTTAAGGTAAAGGTAAACTCAACATCTTCTTTTCTTTTGAAAATGGCGCGCAGAGGGGAAGGTGTAAAAGTAAACCCGTTTAGCATTTTCGTCTTTGCTCCCAAGCGTTTAGGAATGCCCGATCCGGGGAAATGATGGAAGTGGCTTTTTCGCTCTCCATATCCAGTGACGATCTCTCGGCGAACTTCTTCCATATGACAGCTGATGCAGTTTTTCTTTTTATAGTAGGGGCCAGCTTTCCATTCGTCTCCGGTCTGAAAAGTACAGGCTAGCGTGGGCGTAATCGTTGCCACTGCGTTATGACATCCAATGCACAGTTTTTCCGATAAATGATCGGGGTCTTTAATTGTTTTATGTGGTGC
>JALSKP010000885.1 GCA_026988815.1 Myxococcales bacterium
ATCATTTACACCAAAGTGTATTGCGTCTTCGGGCTGCATATGAATGTGGCGCCACGCACAAATCACACCCTGCTTGAGTTCTAAACGACGATCATCGGTTCCGATAAGCGTACATCCTGGAGAATTTTCAACATCCCCCGAGGCTCGTACAGGCGCGTCTATACCCAGAAAAAATTCGTCTGTACGAGAAATCTCGACCTGGTTTTTAGAACGCGTAGGACCCAAAATTCTAACCTTTTCCAAGGTTCGTTTTGGACCCACGATAGAGACGGTTTCGTTACACGCAAACTGTCCAGGCTGAGAAAGGGGGTTGCGTTCGGTGAGCCTATAACCCTCTCCAAAAAGAGCCTCCACGCTCTCTTGGGTCAGATGAATATGACGCGCTGAAACTGCAACGGGAATCACCAAATCTCCCTTCGTTGCATCCATTTCAAGCATGAGTTTTGCCGCATCGGTGGCAATATGTTTTTGCTCGTCCGTTTTTATGACAAGTAAACGGCATCGTGAGTTGCGGGTCGAAATTTCTGCCACAGGATGTTCAAAACTAAGATCGACATCTCGATTGTGATCTTCCCAAAATACGGCGCCTAGGAAATCCAAACGCTGGGCAATACGATGGCGCATCATCACGCTATTTTCGCCGATTCCTGCCGTGAATACGATCGCATCCACGCCACCCATTACCGCCGCATAAGCGCCAATGTACTTTCTAACACGATGGGCAAAAACCTGAATGGCAAGGCGACAATCGTCATCCCCTTTGGAGGCGCGTTCCTCAATATCTCGCAAATCATTACCAACCCCTGATAGACCTTTGAGCCCAGATTTACGATTTAGAATATCGTCAATATCATCGACCGACTTCCCATTTCTTAGCATCGCTAAGATCACCCCTGGATCCAAATCGCCTGATCTCGTCCCCATCACCAAGCCTTCTAAAGGCGACATTCCCATACTTGTTTCAACGGAGCGACCATATTCAACAGCGGCGACCGAACACCCACCACCGAGATGACAGGTAATGATCCGCAAATCTCGGCGATCGCTTTCCATAAAGGCTGCCGCCTTTTGGGAAACGTAGGCGTGGCTAATGCCGTGAAATCCATAACGACGAATCCCCATCTCCGAGGCGATCGTTTTATCGATGGCGTAGGTCCGGGCGCGTCGAGGTAGGGTTGTATGAAAGGCCGTATCAAAAACCGCGATATGTGGACAATTCAAAAGCGCTTTCGCTGCTCGAATACCCGCCAAATTGGGAGGGTTATGAAGGGGCGCGATTTCGAACAAAGATTCAATAACCCTTTCCACCTCTTCATCGATGAAAACGGGTTCTTGGAAACTATCGCCACCGTGGACGACGCGATGACCGACCGCACTAATTTCACCATCCAGGCCTTCTAGAAGTTTTGGAATAGCCATCGCCAGCGCTGTAGGATGATCCACACAATCGAAAGGAATGTCCTCACCGTTGATCGTTAGTTGTGGCTGCTTTTCACCCAAACGTTGGATGTGTAAACTGCCCTCGCGTTGACCACTTGAATGCTCAATAATGGAGGCTTTGATGGACGAACTTCCGCAATTTATAACGAGAATTTTCATTTTATATTTCTTTGGTCTGAAGGGTTTTTAGTTGAGATATTTGCGCGCACGGTCGACAACAGAGATCAAACATCCCTCTTCAAAAGGCGATTTTAATCCCGCTGATTTTGCCAGGGTTTGAAAAGGCGCATCGCCTCCACGTCGGCATAAGGTGACGTAGCGCGAAAGTGCACCGTCATAATCGCTCTGCATCCCATCCCAGAATTGAAGCGCACAGGTCATCGCCAGAACATAGTCGATATAGTAAAAAGGTCCCATGAAAATATGACTCTGCGCATGCCATCGCCCGCCCATCGCGCCATGCTCAATATCGCCCCAATCCAACCAAGGAAGATACAACTCCTCCATTTTTTTCCATGTTTGATGGCGGTCGGCCGGTGACATTTCTGGGTTCTCGTAAATCTCGTGTTGAAAATGATCGACCGCGCATCCGTAAGGCATAAACGAGAGGGATTGTGTCAAATGAACTTTTCGAAAGCGCTCGGCTTCTTCGCCAAAAAACTTATCCATATGTGGCCAGGTCAAGAACTCCAAACTCATCGAATGGATTTCGGCCGACTCCATCGTTGGCCAATAGTAGTCTGAAATATTTTGTTCTTGGGCGAGGAAGTTCTGAAAAGCATGACCGATTTCGTGGGTAAACACTTCCACATCGTGTTTGGTACCGTTAAAATTCGCGAATACAAAAGGCACACCATAATCAGGAAACGAGGTACAAAAACCACCGCCAGCTTTGCCGTCTCTTGCCACTAGATCGAGAAGATTTTTGTCATCCATCAATCGGAAAAAGTCGCCTAGTTCAGGATTCATTCCGTCAAACATCGCCTTCGCCGACTCGGTCAGAGTTTTGGGATCGCCCTTAGGTTTTGGAGCGCCCTGAAGATCGAGGACGCCGGCGTCCCACACCATTAATTTTTCTACACCTAAATTTTGACGCTGCTCTTCTTTCAAGCCGGCGACCAAAGGAACGACTTTTTCGATCACCTGGTCTCGGAAATTTTTGACATCAGCTGCCGAATAGTCAATCCGATTCATGCGTTGGTAACCCAGCTTAACGTAATTTTCGTGGCCAAGTTCTTTGGCCATTTTAGTACGTAACTTTACCAACTTATCATAATGAAGATCGTTACTTTCCGAATTATCGGCGTACCATTTCCACTGCGCCGAAGCTGCTTCATGACGGACCTTGCGATCAGAATCGGAACCAAATTTGGAAATCGTCGACAAATTATAAGACTCGCCAAAGCATTCGATTTTCGCGCCTGCTTTTCCTTCCATGTAGGCGGCGACTTGTTTGGATTCCAACACAAGATCGTCTTGAATGGCGGGCTCATAGGTTAAGATATCGGTTGCCCATAAATCAAAGGCGTGTTGACCAAATTCCTCCTCGAGCTCGCTTTGCCGATCCAGTAAAAGGCGCTTCATGGCCACATCAAGTTCGGTAATTTTGGGTCCCAGTTCGTCCGAAAATTCACGCTCGGCCTTGTAGGCTGCGTTGGCGGTGTCTTGGGAAAATCGCAAATGCGTAATCGCCTCATAAGTCGACATTCTATTACGAATGTGATCCCAATCCCGCACCACGTCGGCGATTTTTTCGCTCGACGCCATGGCCGCGAAAAGTCCTTCATAGGTCGATTTAACCTCTTCATAATCAGGACGGGTTACGTTCATTTCGGAAAAATTTAAAACAGACATTCATCACCTTTTTTATCGAGGAAAACCAGAATAGCCCGATCTATCACACCCATCCCCCGTTTTTCAATGTCTTTTATATGAGCGCAAAGCTGTCTTTTTGTCTCGATATTCATATTTCCGTTAGGGGTATTGTAGGGGTAACCCTGTGTGGTTACCCTGGTTCACCTGTAAATAAGGGACCTTCGGGCGTACCCCAAGGGCAGGCTTGGCGCACCACAAAAAATCGCACCCCACAATTTTTCGCTACTAACCACAACATGGTCTCATCACCTTGCCTCTTGTTTTCGTCCGATCAGTTTGTCGGTATAAAAACTACCAAAAGGAACAAGCGACAATAAAAAGAAAATAACGCTTTCTGTAAAACTCACTTTCTTGCCCACCAAGGCAAGGAACAAGGTGATGCAAAAGGCCACAAATAAAATACCATGTAAGGTACCTGCGATGCGCGTTGCCACGGCGATGTCCAATCCGTATTTTAAGGGCATTGCGACAAAGAGGAGAAGAATATAGGAAAACCCTTCCAATTTATTCACAATTCGAAAAGCACCGAGTGCATCCATACTAAACCTGCTTACTACTTAAGATGATAATTTTTTATTTTGTACAATAACGCGCGATGAGAAATTTCTAGTAATTTTGACGCCGCAGTTCGATTACCGCCCGTCTTTTCCAAGGCTCTTTCTATAAGAATACGCTCTAATTGTGCGGACATTTTTTTGATCGATAACTCGTCGCCATCCAAAAGTTTAGAGAGGGGATTAAAAGCTGCGCGTAATCGATCCGGAAGGCCGGAATCCTCGATCACATCCTCACTTGCCAGAACGACACCACGTTCGATCGCGTTCTGAAGTTCGCGAATATTTCCCGGCCAAGCATAGCGCATCATCAACTTCATCGCACTGGGAGAAATCCCCTTAACCGAGGTTCCCAATCGCTGATTTTGAACCTTAACAAAGTGTTCGATGAGCATCGGAATATCATCGCTTCGAGAACGCAAGGGAGGCAGTTTAATCTGAATCACATTTAGGCGATAAAATAAATCTTCGCGAAAATTGCCGTCTTTAACCTCTTCGTTCAGATCTTTTAACGACGCAGCGACCACTCTCACATCTACTTTTTTTGCGATATTTGCGCCCACAGGCCGGATCTCGCCTTCCTGTAAAAAACGCAATAATTTAACCTGTAAATTCATCGGTAATTCACCGATCTCGTCCAAGAATAAAGTGCCCTTATCGGCGATCTCAATAAGACCTTTTTTATCAGAATGGGCATCCGTAAACGCGCCTTTCATATGCCCAAAAAATTCGCTTTCGATAAGATTGGCGGGAATAGCAGCGCAATTCACTGGGATAAATTTTTCTTTTGATCGCGGAGAACGGTGATGAACAGCTTGAGCGACGAGTTCTTTCCCCGTTCCCGATTCACCCGAAATTAACACCGTCGAATGGTAGGGGGCGACTTTAGAGATCGTCGTAAAAACAGCCTTCATTTTTTCAGACTTACCAATGATGCCCTCAAAATCCCCGCCATCGATGTGCACACTTTTTAAGCGTAAGTTTTCTCGTTTGAGGTGCAAACGCTCTTCAGCTTTGATCACCGCGAGCACAACCTCGTCTTTTTTGAAGGGCTTATCGATGTAGTCATAGGCTCCTTTTTTGATCGCCTCTATCGCGACCTCACGGTTCCCAAAGGCACTCATCACAATAACGGTGAGGTCTATCTTACGCTTGGAGAGCGCGTCGAGAAACTCCATACCGCCCAGTTTTGGCATCCGAACATCACAGATTGCAATATCAATATCGCCCTTTTCTACCCGCTTTAAACCCACCTCACCGTTCTCAGCTGTGGTGACTTTATAGCCTTCTTTTTTTAAGATCAGGGACAACATGTGACGAATATTTTCTTCGTCATCTATGATTAAGATGTGCATCGTTTTCATGGACGATGTGTAACAGAAATATTCTGAGAGCGCTAAGGGAGCATCGCGGGCTTGGCTCCTCTACATGAGATCCTCAGAATCGAGCCAGGACTCATCGCCAGAATCAGTACGCACTTTCACCCGCGAACCCCTCGTCTTTAGGATCCTAACGCGTTTTCCCTTCTTAAAGGATTTGCCTTTCTTTTTTTCTGCTTTTGAATTGAGCCGACGGTTGTACAACTTTCCCATTTTCTTCTGAGCGCGTTTGGTTTCAACAACGATATTGGACGTCATCTGTTGGGAGGAATAGGCCGATTTTATATCGCCGCCACTACTCTCT
>JALSKP010000886.1 GCA_026988815.1 Myxococcales bacterium
TATTTCCTTTGGGGGAACGCTTCTATGACGAATATGTGCGCCAAGAATTTAAATCAACCTACATTTCGATAGTCCGCTTTGAGGAAAGTAAAAATAAAAAACCTGACTTAAGTTCTGCGTATCTACATCTACGAAAAGCGCTTGAACGAAGTCTGTCACTCTGCTTAAGAACGAATCCACATGATGATGCATGGAAAAAAGTCTATGGAAAAAAAGGCTCTATCCCAAGCGATGCCAGTAAAATATTTATAAAAAGCTGTGCCGATAAAATCGGATTTAAAGATATTCCAAACCAGATTGTAAACGCGAAAGCGGGAACAATAAAATGGATTTGCAAAAATAAAAAAAATAATGCGTCATCACTTAGCCCAGCGATCGCGATACTTATTCTTAGTGCGAGTGACGAAAGCGAACATCCCTTTCGACGGCTCGCCATAGATTCTCCGAATTGGTTAGAAGAGGCCGAACATCTCATAAAAACCGCAGGTAAGAACGTGCATGCCGGTTCAGGAACACGAACATTAGAAGAATTGAAAGAAGACACAAAACGGGCAGGAACACTGATCCGAGTATTGCTGGATTCGATGAATGAAACAAACAATAATCAAAACGAAATAGGTTAGAAAAAATGGCAAGGAACAGGAAAAAGAAAAAAACGAATAAAGTACAGCCGACGAAAAAGATGGGGTCTTCATCACCGAGTTCAAACACTCCCCAAAAAATCGTCGATAGCGCGGTCGGAAAGGCAGCGCAGGACGGGCTTTCACCAACGCCGAGTCAATCCGTCCCTCCTGAGAGCTTTGACGAACTGCGGAAGATTCTGGATGGCGTTATTAAGGCTTACAAAAGTGCTGAGAGAGAAATTGAGGGCCGAAAAAAATCCCTTTCAAAAAGCGAAACTGAGGCAGACCTCAAAAACAAAAAGCTTATTGAGAAAGATCTTAAAACGGAGGAAAAGGAAAAGAACCTCGCCTCATGGGAGAAAGAACTTGGTGAAGCTAGGACTGAGTTGAAGGAAAAAAGCAAGGAACTCGAACAAATTCGGATAGATGTAATTACACGAGAAGAAGACGTAAAAAAACGAGAAATTGAAGCCGACGCAGACTTTCCAACGCGTCGCGAATATTTTTTAACTCAACTTGACGAAGCCCATCAAAAACTTTCCGAAGAAATTATGGAATTGTGCACAGACCGAGAAAAAGAACGTCTTACTCACACAAACGAGCTATTGGAACGAGAGAAGAAACATCGCGCCCTTCTAAAGCAATGGGAGCACAATTTTGAGGACCCTCTTGATGGACGTATAGAAGAATTAGCTGAAAGAGAACAGAAAATTCGTTTACAAGAAAATGAAATCGAAAAGAATAAACGGGAAACCCAGTATAAGAAAGATGAAGTAGAAAGCCTTCAAGAGAATCTTCGCGAACTCATCGATGATGAAGCGAAAAAGAAGTCCAAGGATGACATCCGATCTTTGAAAAAACGCATTAAACGTTTGAACAAGCAAATTCGCGACAAAGACCTTCGTATTGAAAAACAAGAAGAAGCGAATCGAATGGTGTCTCATCACTCTCCTGAAGAATTGAAAAAACGCATGGATGATCTGAAAATACACATTCAAGAACTCGAAGACGAACTAGCGAACCGTCCGACAAAAGAGCAAGGCGAGGACTTGGTTAGACTGCGTAAGGATGAACGCTCTTGGGAAATCGAGCGTTCTAAATTCCGCGTAGACCGTCAAAAAGCTAAACGTAAGTCAGCCACAATAAACATTGCATCCGATGAACTTCAGGGCTCAAAAGATCACAACCGTGCTCTTAAAGCGAACAACGAATTGCTGAGTGAGGCCATCGATCAATTAAGATCAGATCTTGATGAACGCATTGGTCAGGTCAAAAATAAACCAGTATTTCCAGAGTTTATTCGGATGGATTCGGACATGCACTTAGGTCAGGAATCGGTCTTCAAATCGCGAGATCTTGATTTGAAAACCCTCGTAGATAACCTGCAACATAAGATCGGAAAGAATAAAAAAGGCCCCGATCTATACTACGACATCGATGACCTTCGTGCCTTTGTCGCGGGCCTAGCCATGTCCCACCTTTCCCTTCTGCATGGTATTAGCGGCATCGGAAAAAGTAGCCTTCCGCGACGATTCGCAGAAGTAATAGGAGGCCATTGTGTAACCGTTACCGTTCAATCGGGCTGGCGAGATCGCAATGACCTCCTTGGGTATTACAACTCTTTCGAGGGGCGTTATTATGAGTCAGAATTTGTACAAGCGCTATACAAAGCCCAAACACCGAAATATAAAAATCAGATTTTTATAATCCTACTGGATGAAATGAACCTCTCACATCCGGAACATTATGCGGCTGATGTTTTGGATATTCTTGAAAGGCAAAATCAGAATGAGAAGCACTTCGACCTCATGACGATCACGCCAAATGGCGATGTGCCGATCGGACTGAAAGATAAAAAGCGTTTGCCATTACCTCCCAATGTTTGGTTCGTTGGAACGGCCAATCACGACGAAACAACCAAAGATTTTGCCGATAAAACCTATGACCGGTCGTTTGTGCTGTCCCTTCCGTCACGTCCGAAAAAGTTTGAACTTCATAAGGGTTTCGATTCGTGTCGTCATTCGTTTGCTCAATTGGAGGAAGCCTTTTCCGAGGCAGAAAATGCCCATAAAGCCGACGCACAGAAAGCAATAGCCTGGTTGGAAGACAATCTTGCCGAGCCTATGGCAGAACTATTTAATGTCGGTATAGGTGGTAGATTGAATAAACAACTCTCACGTTTTGTACCAGTGTTCGTCGCCGGTGGAGGAAGCGTCGGAAACGCTTTAGACCAAATTATTGAAAGTCGTTTATTGCGTAAAATTAAAGGACGCTACGATGTGCTTGAAGAGAATGTTCGTCACGTTTTAGAAATTTTACAACAAAACTGGATTGAGGACGACGCACCCAGAAGATCAATCAAATTACTGGAAAGTGAGTTAAAGAGAATCGGAGCGGACCTTTGAGCTGGCTGAACTTCATCACCGGGGTGGAAACGGAGAAGCCGGCGGCTATGATCACGTCTGGACAATTACAATGGAAAGGTAACGGCAATACCTCTCTTGGACGCGTTATCGTAACGCCGGATGATTGGATCTTTTCCTTGCCAGGTGGCGCCTTCCTCTCAAAAGAATTTGAGGCGCAACATGTGGACCCTCGAACCATTCCCGACATAGGTGTTCAGAAGATACTAAGCCTAATGAAAACGCTCCTTGAGAAGTCTTACAAGGACCCTCGGACCGTTTTTTCACCGATATTCGTTCGGGCTGTTTTTCTTGCCGATATCTTCCGTTTTTTCACCGATATCGTTCTTGTATCTGAATTTGCGGGATGTAGACGTTTTCGCCCCATTTGAGCGTCAGTTTTGTCACCAATCACACCTGGCGCGATAGAAGAAAGAGAAGTAGTTTCGAAACAACTTATTAAATTGAGAAATTATGGCCTTCCAAGAACGAAATTGGTTATCGGATTTTTCCCCTAAACGTATTTCTTTTTTTCTGGTCGCCCTTGTTATTGGAAGTCTCGGATTAAAAGCATTTCAATCTGATGCCTCCAAAACTTTATCCACCACTGCCACAATAGCGAGTAACGATCTAGCAAAAAACCTTCGGAAGTTGGCCAAGAAGGAAAACATAAAACAAGTACGTTTTTCCTATCAGGGCCACCCATCGATTCAAGCTGAAGTCGAACGTGCTGTAAAAATGAAGAATATCCAATGGCAAGCGATGTCGCAAAGCGGATCGAATTTCGATAAAAATCTACCAGAAATTTTAGTAAGCACAGTTACTACCCCTGCCGATGTTAGCGTTCAAATGATCGTTAAGCGCCCCGGAAAAAAAGACGCCACCTTTAAGAAAAAAACACCAAGAGCAGGTTTTGAAGCCCTCCTTCCGCCTTTCCTCGCCATCCTCGTTGCGCTCTTTTTTCGACGGCTCGTTTTGGCCCTCTTCGCGGCGGTCTGGACGGGGGCGACCATCGTCACCGGAGATCCATTCACTGCCCTCTGGTAC
>JALSKP010000887.1 GCA_026988815.1 Myxococcales bacterium
CCCACCGAGTGCGCCACCCACAATGGCACCCGCCAAAAGTGCAAGCCGCATAGGCTTATGATTCGGAATTTGGAAACCACGATGCTTGAAAGGAAGTAGACTCACGAGGCGATCTAAAAAACGCGCAAGTAGGCCAAAAGGGCAAAACCATCCACAAAATATTCTTCCTAAAAACAAGGCAAGAACGAGGGGAATCAACCAAGCAATAATCGCCCAGGTATGCCCGCCGTGAAAAATAGCCATCGTTGATAAAACCGGATCCGATACTGGAAGAGAAAAATAATCAACCGCGGATCCTCCGCCAACCATTTTTGTTGCTTCGTAAAGTTGCCTACTTTCCATATTAGGCTTGAGATCTGATATCCAAAGCGGAAGATCCCATCCCACCATTTTCCAAGCCGATAAAGTACCGCGATCAGAACGATGCCAGCCCCCCAATACTGGTCCGATAAAGATCGCCGATAGTGCTAAAAATTGAGTGAACCAGCGTAAGATTTTCCACTTGGTTTTGGGCACAAAAGAAAAGGATTTCATAATGTAGCCTCCCGCGAAATCACTTTTCGAATATCGATGGCGGCCGGGTTCTGAGGACATTCTTCAACGCACCTTCCACACCCCACACATTTGTCAAAAACGAAGGGGCGAGCTGAGGGCGCGGTGAGTTTGATCGCGATTTCAGGAAAAGGACACGCATCGTGACAATATCCACAAACGCGGCCCAGATAAGAAAAACATCGCTGAGGGTCGATTACGGCAAGACCCATGCTCACGTTTTTGAGAATCTCTTCCTTAGAATCAATGATCGGCTTTAACGCCCCCGTCGGACAAATATCGGTGCACCGCATACACAAGGTACACGAGCGACGACGTACATCTAAAAAAGGAGTGAGTGCTCCGTTTTCACTCTCTTCAAAACCATGAAATCGAATGCAGCCATTTTCACAAACAATACCGCACATTCCACATCGAATGCACTTTGACTGAAACTCATTATCGTCCGCTGACGCCCCGGGAGGTCGAACTGGAAACTGAGCATTTTCGTCGCTTAGGTAACCTTGACGCGTTCCAAGTCGAGCCAATACCGCACCAATAAGGGTGGAAAAAACGCCAGCAACGATAAAGCCGCGACGGGAAAAAACGGGACGACGAGGACGGTACCTTCCTCTATTCCACCACCGCTCAAAAGGAGAATGAGACATTTAAAATACCTCGCTTTCTGTAGAAACTATCCGCTCAACAAAATCAATCGAGGCTGGCATCGTCGGACAGGCTTGAATGCATAAACCACACCCAACACATTGCTCGACATCGACAAAAGGTCTATTGCGTTTAAATTGCATGGCATCAATTCCCAGTGGACAAACCCCACATGCACCACATTCGGGGCCGCGAAATGGAAAGCATGTTGTTTCGTTAATCGTGACATGGCCAAAAGGCAGCAGCTCTTGTGCCATCGACAAAGCGTCAGTCGGACAGGCTTCCACACAAGGGAAATCCTCGCAAAGATGACACGCTCGTTCACCTGGCGACATAACAGGCGTGCCATCAGAAAGGTCTTCGATTTCAAGGACAAAAATGGACCCATAAGGACACGCTTCCACACATTTTTGACACCCATCGCAGGTCATTAAGAACTCGATTTCGGGTATCGCGCGCGGCGGACGTAAGGGATTCGCCAGCGCTACTTTTTCTGCGTTCCGTCTTTTTATAGATGATTTAAATCCCGAAATCAGTTCTCTTCTCGACATAGATTTCATGTTTTTCTCCGTCGTTTCCTTCCTTTCCAAGCCAGTCCAAACAGCAAGAGAAGAGGAATGCTAACACCAAAAATAAGTGAATAATTAAGACCATCTTGGAGTTCGATATGAAAAGGTAGGATTATTTTTTCGCCGTCCACGTCAGGATACGCAATGATTTCGTAATCGCCCGAATGAGGAAGTTGCTCTCGTGTTGAATACACCGATTCCTCGTCGACACCATCACGGGTGAAGTCAGCGATAACCTCCCCTCCTCGTTCTCGGATCTCGAAACGCGCCTTGCCCACATAGTTGGTGTCCTTATCTAAGTCGTACATATAAAGGTAAATCTTTACATCATTTGGCGTATCCGAACTTTCCCGAAGGTTGTAACCCTGAAAGTTAAAAATCGTCGCCCCCATCTCCCAATGGTCCTGGATAATGACGTATTCTTCCGTAGGTGTTTGCGGATAATTTTCAAAATATCCGTAATGTGGAAGCCCCTTATTATGGTGCGCATAGGCGTCGCTCTGGGAAAAGACAGGAATCAGGAGCGCGAGTAAAATAATCCAAATCGGCTTTGAAAATCCCCTCTCCAAACGCTTGGAGGGACAAGCCGAAACACACTTCCCACAACTGTCGCATCCAAAATCCATTGCGCCATCCTTCGAAGAAATATTATAGGGACAGGCCCTTTCACACGCCCTACAATTGTCTGGACACGATTCGGGATGAGGTTTGGTTTTGAGTTTCCAAATTCTAAAACGTCCGACCCATGTCAGTAAAAAACCCGTCGGACACAGATTGTTACAAAAAAATCCTCTCGACAAAAAAACATCAACGAGAAGCCAAAAGATCATCGGAAGCAGAAGAATCGAGGTCGTCTGTTGCGCGATGAGAATGTAAACACTTGCGCTCAATCCAACGTAGGGAAGCACAAAAAGCCAGATTACCGACGATCCTAAGTAGGATGCAATAAGGCCTCCTAAAAGTACCCATCCTCCAAATCGAGACTGAACCTTGAAATCATAGGTCTTCACACCCAAACGTTTTAAGCCACGGCTCGCAAATTCTCCAACCTCGAAAACCAACCTCGCTGGACATAAATGACTGCAAAAAAAACGACCAAAAAATAAACCAATCAGCAGCGGTAAAAGAACCGATTGTAGTAAACTGATCAACACTATTTTTGTCGCTGCAATATTACCCAAGACCAGGACAGGATCTGCGCTTGATATCCCCAACAAAGTTGACGACCATGGCATGCCGAGAAAAAGAAGACTGGCTTCGGCGGATTCTCCCAAAAGGGATAAAAACTTATCGTTCTGACGATAAGCCTCGGCCCAAAAGGGACCTTCTATAAATGCAACCAGACGTGCATTATTGTAGGCCATCTTGTAGTTTCGCCACGGGGTGCCCAAGGCCGTGTAAATAATATAAAAGAAGGTGCTGAGCTGAAGAAAGCGACGAAACCATTGAGACCATTTTTCTCGCAGTCGATTCATGTTATCCGCGCTTTGGAATGACAGAAATCGCCTGAGGTAAATGCAAGCACGCTTGCTCGCATAATCCACATCCGACGCATACATCGTTTTGGACAATAGGGGTTTCAAAAACCCCGATCTTCATCGCCTCACCGCTGAGGGGACAGGCTTGATAACAGGCGCCACAGGTCCTTCCGTGGTAGCTATAACACATCGATTTATTCACTCGCGCGATCCCCATCGCGACCCCCTCTTTCCATCCTTCACGCGTGTTGATGAAGGGTTTTAGAGCGCCCGTGGGACAGACATCAGCACAGACTCCGCAGAGAATACATCCTCGCGATCGGGCTTTGATATAGGGCGTAAAAGCGCGATCGATCCCGTCTTTTATTTCGAAAAACTCGATACAATCGTTGGGACAGGCATTTCCGCATTTGAAACATCGCGCACATTTATTGAAGAAATCATCTTCCGCAAGCGCACCCGGAGGACGAAGGAGACGATCGTTATGAATTTTACTCGCGCCAGAAAAATAAGCCCCGATAGCTGAAATCCCACCCGCAATTGAGGCTCCAATCACATGACGTCTTGAGACTTTCATCAAGCTTTAAGCTTCTCTATTCGTGCTGCAAGTTTTTTGAAATCTGCCTGGCCGCTTACCGGATCAAAGGCACGGTGACTCACACCGTTGACCAACCATTTGTTCTTTTTAGGATCGGCTGAATCGGCAACGGATAGGTTCCAGGGACTAAACATATATCCTTGAGGAACGGTATTTCTGGCGGGCTTTACTTTGGAATCCAAACCGATTGAGGCGCGGGCTTCATAATGACCACGACGTGTGATTACCTTCACCCATTCGCCATCGGCGACCTCAAGCGATTTTGCATCGTCGGGATGCATTTCAATATACATCTCCGGAACGAGTCGTTTAGTGGTACCCGAACGAATCGTTTTAGCAGTGTGAAAATGTTCGTACACCACACCTAATCCAACCCAAAAAGGATACTTATCTTTTGGACATTCGCCGGCCTTTTTCTTCTGGAAGGCGAAGTCTGGCAATTCAGGGGTGAGCCCGTTATCTCTTGCTTTCTTCAACACGTCGATATGATCGATCATGTAATAGCCTTCCTCAGTTCCGGCACGGCTCAACTCTTTAATAATCTCTTCTCGACCTTCATAGTTTTGCTCACAAAGATGAATGTGGAGTTTACCATCTGAGGTACGGAATTCTCCGTAAGGCTTATCCGCCCATTTTTCTTGGCCCATATAACGTCGTTTGGTTCCGCCTGCCTTTGCTATTTCATAAGTTGGGGCTGGCCATTGGATACCACGTAGATTCCGAATTTGATCGTAAAGTCCGATACCATCTTTCTTCTCGACCTCTAACATTCCTGTCATATCAGCATCGGATCCTTTTGAGGCGATGACGATATCTCGAAAAATATCTTCGGGATTATAGAATCCGTTTTCCATACGTTTGTAGGGGAAGATTTTCTTTCCATCCAGACCCAAAAGATCTGCAATCATGATTCCTTTATCAATAACCATATCGATATCTGGACGCGTACCCTCGATCGGATTCGCTGTTCCATCGGTCACATAAAAACGGCGTTCCGATTGAATATAAGTACCGCCAACCCACTCGCCCCAAGTCGAGGCAGGCAGGATCACATCGGCATATAAATTGTTCGGCGCGTGCTGATAAATTTCCTGAACAACGTTGAACATTTTACTAAGTGCTGGTCGAACAAGATTGTTTTGATCGGGCAGATCGATATGCGTGGCGTAGATAAGGAACATCGCTTTGACCTCACCTTTGAGTGCACGCTCCATCATTCCAATCGCATAACCGGGGTTCTTTTCTTTGGCGACCGCGGCTAGACGTTCACGCGGCACTCGCCACGCGTCGGCGATGTGGTTTCTCCATTCCACGTTCTTCAAGCCTTGATTGAAAGGAAGACGTCCCGTTAATCCACCGGTGAGACGCTCACCCATGGCGTTAGGTTGACCGGTCATTGAAAAAGGTCCGCAGCCTGGCCGGCCAATATTACCCGAGAGAGCCATCAAGTTGATCAGGCTGACCGTGTTGTTTTGGCCGTGGAGATGTTGGTTATACCCAATACCCCAGAAGGAAAGGACGCCGCCCTTGCCTCTTTTTCGGCCTTTGATAGATGCCTCGGCCCAAATTGCGGCGACCTCGCGAAGATACTTCGGATCGATCATCGTAATATCTGCGACTTGCTCAGGGCTGTATCTTTCCTTCACACCTTTGACGTACTCTTCCCAGCCAGTTGTATACTTCTTTAGTAAATTCCAATC
>JALSKP010000888.1 GCA_026988815.1 Myxococcales bacterium
AAAATGCGAAACTAGAGCTCGGTTTCGAGTTAGACAAAGACCTTGTTTCCCAGATGTTATCTGAAACAGGTTATGAGAGTAAAACCGCCAGTGCTAAAGTCGCCATAGAACGCGTCGGTAGCACGAAGGACCTTCGGGTTTCGGTGGGTTTGGATTTTGAAGTTTCTTTTTCATGTGGACGTTGTTTGGAGCTCAGAGACGAGGCCTTTGAAGGGCATTCAGATTTTGTTCTGATGCCTGAATCTAACTTGAAAGCGCGTTCGAATGCGAACGATGAAATAGAGTTAGAGGCACGAGATTTGGATATCGTTTTTCACGATAGCGAAACAGTGGATTTGAAACCCCTTATTCGCGAAACCATGCTAGAGTCCCTACCAACGCATTCCATTTGTTCGGAAGAATTTTCGGAGAGATGTGAAGCGAGTTTTGAAAAAAATATCGGCGATGCTGCCGTGAAAGACCTAGAGCACGCTCAGGTCGATTTGCGATGGGGTCCCCTTTTAGAATTAAAAAAGAATCTTAAAAAGGATTAAACAATGGCTGTTCCAAAGAAAAGAAAATCGAAATCCAAGACACGTTCGCGTCGTTCACACAACCGAAGGATGACGATCAAACAATCCCATCCTTGTCCTCATTGCGCCGAGCCTAAGTTAGCTCACCGTGCTTGCGGATCGTGTGGGAAATATGGCTCTAAGGAAAATCCTGAAGACGTCATTGAGGTTTGGGAATACTAGGATGTCCCTTTCCAGCGCCGATTCTCTGCAATTGGCGGTCTTCACAGCAATAAGCGAAGTTCTCGATATTCCTGTATCTGAAATTACTGAGGAATCTGATTTTCTCACCGATTTCGGCGCAAATAGTTTGGATATTGTGAATTTGATTTGGCATATTGAAGAAAAGTTTTCTCTTCCTGAATCAAGTGAAGACGAGCTGGAAAAACTAAGCACAGTAAAAGATCTTGTGGATCTTGTACGACGCAAGGCCGACCCTGATTTAATCAGCGAGGCTCTTTATTCTAAAAAATCCTTTGTCATAGCCTCTGATCACGCGGGTGTGGAACTCAAGACATCCATTATTGGATTCTTGAAGTCCAAAGGATACACGATAAGTGATCTGGGCCCCGATGCTGGACAGTCTGTCGATTATCCTCACTACGCTCAAAAAGTAGCCATGGGGATCTTAGAGGGGGAAGCCGAACACGGTATTCTAATTTGTGGCACTGGAATCGGAATGTCGATCGCCGCAAATAAGATAGACGGCATTCGCGCCGCGCTTTGTTCAGATCCCGTTTCGGCACGATTCACCCGTCTTCATAATGACGCAAATGTGTTGTGTTTGGGTGCCCGAATTATTGGCTCCGAGCTAGCCTTGGCTTGCGTTGATACCTTCGCCTCAACCGCTTTCGATCCCGGCGATGACCAAAGACACCAACGCCGAATCAATCTTTTAACTGAATTCGAATCCTCGTAATATGAAGTAAGATAATGAGATGCCCTTTTTGCGCTTTCCAAGAAGATAAAGTAATCGATTCGAGACCGTCAAAAGACGGCCGCTCGATCCGACGACGAAGAGAATGCCAATCCTGTCACGAGCGATTTACGAGCTATGAAAGAATCGTGGAATCCTTTCCCGTTATCGTTAAAAAAGACAAAAATCGTGAAGAGTACGATCGGGAAAAATTACAACGCGGAATAAAAATCGCATGTAATAAACTTCCAATTAGCACCGAGCGTATTGATGAAGTCATTCTCAATATCGAGCGGAAGCTAATTCAACTCAATAAAACCGAAGTTGGGGTGGACTTTTTAGGGACGACTGTGATGTCAGAACTTCGAGATGTGGATCCCGTTGCCTACATTCGTTTTGCAAGCGTTTATCGAGAATTTGAGGGGATAGAGGAGTTTTTAAGAGAACTGAATCAAATGGAAAGTGAGTCTGAGGCAGAATGAAGGACGACGAAATTTTTATGGCACACGCCATAGAAGTAGCTCAAAAAGGAATGGGAAGAACGAGCCCCAACCCAACTGTCGGTGCCCTCATCGTCCAAGGAAATGAAATTCTTGCCTCCGGATTTACCCAACCTCCAGGTGGAAACCACGCCGAGATTGAAGCTCTTAACGCGCTACCCGATTCAGTCGATACATCTTTATGTACGATTTACATAACCTTGGAGCCCTGTTGTTTTTTCGGACGGACGCCCCCTTGTACGAATGCGATTATCGCATCGGGAATCAAAAAGGTTGTCATTGGGATACTTGACCCCAATACCAAAGTTCAGGGAAAAGGTGTTGCACTTTTAGAAGAAGTGGGACTCGACGTTAAAGTGGGTTGTCTGGAAAAAGAATGCCGCCGTTCAAATTCGCCCTATTTTTCGGTCCGGACGAAAAATCGACCTTGGATTGTAGCAAAATATGCGATGACCCTTGATGGAAAAATGGCCACCTTAAGCGGTGATTCAAAATGGATTACCAATGAGGACGCGCGAGCTCACGTAGGGATCTTGCGCGATCGTTATGATGCAATCATGGTTGGGACACATACCTTGCTCAAGGACAACCCTCGTTTGACGGCCCGCGTTGCGGACGGGATAAATCCGATACGTATCCTTGTGGATCGTAAACACCAAGCCCCTTTAAACCTTGAGGCCTTGGACGGAAAAGCACCAACCTATTATTTTTCGGAGGAGGGCGAAAAGGAACGAGAAGCCCAACTCAAATCGCGGGGCGTAAGATGTGTCGTCGCGCCTTTTGATGGGAATGGACTCGATTTAGCCTTTCTTTGCGATTTTCTGGTGAAGGAAAACATCATGAGTCTGCTTGTAGAGGGGGGGGCCGGATTATTGGGCTCGTTTTTTGATAAGCATCTGATCGACGAGGTATGGGCCTATATCGCGCCAAAACTTCTGGGGGGCGAAGGGCTCATGCCCATTGGCGGCGAGACCAAAGAAAAGATGTCATATTCTCGTTGTCTTCACGAGGTTCGCACCTATCATTTTGGAGATAATATTGCCATCAATGGGCTCTTGGAGGACTAGATGTTCACAGGTTTAGTGACCGATATTGGAAAGATAAAACGCGTTCAAGCGAGCTCAAAGGGGCAAACTTTTCAAATTCAAACACAGTATGATATTGCCTCGCTGGAATTGGGCGAAAGCATTGCCGTCGATGGCATTTGCCTCACGGTCGTGAAATTCGAAAAAGATAGTTTTTGGGTTGATGCGAGTTTGGAAACCGTGTCATGTACCACTGTTTCCTCCTTTACTCACGGGAGTAAAGTTCATCTTGAACGCGCCATGAAGTTGTCTGGAAGACTGGGCGGTCACCTCGTCCTTGGTCATGTGGATGGGGTGGGAGAATTGCGGGAAAGCTACCAGGACGGAAATGCTATTGTTTACCATTTCACTGCGCCGGAATCGATAACGCGCTATTTGCTGGACAAAGGCTCAGTCGGAATTAACGGAGTGAGTTTGACGGTAAATACGATCGATAAAGATGGTTTTAGTGTTGCCATCATTCCCCATACTCAGGAAAAAACCAATTTTCTAAGGTACAAAGCTGGGCTCAAAGTGAACCTAGAAGCCGATATCATTGGCAAATACGTGTACCGCTTTTTAACGCGCGGAAAAGATGATGCTGCGACTGGATTAACTGGCGAAATCGATCTAGAAACACTCGTGAAAGCCGGGTTTTCCTAAGCCACTTTTGAAAAGGAAAAATGATGACAACGGATGTAATTATGGAACATTTTGACGAAGAACAAACGCACGCCATCTCTCGCGTAGAGGCTGCAATTGCTGCCTTTCAAAAAGGGGAGATCGTCCTACTTACTGATGACGAAGATCGAGAAAATGAGGGAGATCTCATCCTCGCTGCAGAATTTGCTAGCGCTGAAAATATCAACTTTATGGCAGTCGAAGCCAGAGGCTTGATCTGTATCGCGATGACAGGAGAGCGTTTAGACCACCTTGCCGTTCCGATGATGCCCTCTCAAAATCAAGGCGTTTTCGGTACAGCATTCACGGTCAGCATCGAAGCCAGATACGGCGTGACCACAGGAATCTCCGCTGCCGACCGCGCAAAAACAATTCAAGTCGCTGTCGACCCAAAATCGACGAACTCCGATTTGGTCACCCCCGGTCATATTTTTCCTTTACGTGCGCGTGACGGTGGTGTGCTTGTTCGAACCGGCCAAACCGAAGGATCTGTTGACCTTGCAAAGTTATCGGGGCTCCTTCCGGGCGCTGTTTTATGCGAAATAATGAATCCCGACGGCACAATGGCAAGACGGCCTGAACTTGAGGCATTTTCTAAGAAACACGATATTGTGATGTTATCCGTCGCTGACATTATCGCCTTCCGTCTGCGCAATGAATCTTTGATCGACGAAATTCAAGACACGCCTTTCCAAACCGAGTTCGAAGGACAATGGCGAGTTAAATCCTTTCGTAATCAGGTCGACGGAAGCGAGCATATTGCTTTCGTTTGTGGGACGCCTCGCGACGATGTGCCGACCCTTGTTCGTGTTCAACATCGATGGGATACCTTCGATATATTTAGTCATCAGCAAAGTCCTTCATTGGAAACCATTCAGGGCGCGATGAAAAAAATTGGTAAAGAAGGATGTGGCGTCGTGCTCTATCTGGATCGCGTTGAAAGCCGAGCCTCGGATTTGGTTAACAAACACGTCGATCTCGTAAATACAAAAAGTGGTGTACTTAATGTTGTGCCCTCACACCAGAAAGTGGATGTAAATCTACCTAACGAAACGCTCAGAGATCTCGGCATTGGCTCCCAAATTTTATCTAAAATTGGCGTGGGAAAGATGAAAATTCTAACCGACAGACCAAAGAAAATTATTGGAACTGAAGCCTACGGGCTCGAAGTTGTCGAACAAGTCCCCATTAAAGATTAAGCTATTTAAGAAAGAAATATTATTATGATAAAAATTGAAGGTAATTTAAACGCATCCGGCAAACGCTTCGCAATCGTGGCGAGTCGTTGGAATGAGTTTTTTTGTGATCAACTTGTAAAAGGTGCCCAGAGTGCGCTCATCCGTCATGGTGCATCAGAGGAAAGCATTACCTTGTTTCGCTGCCCTGGTGCGTTCGAAATTCCTCAAGTCGCGCGTCGGATTGCGAGCACTAAAAAATTTGATGGTGTGATTTGTCTTGGTGTGTTGATTCGCGGCGCAACGCCCCATTTTGACTACATCTCTTCTGAGACAACCAAAGGCATCGGGAATGCGACCAAAGACTTTGATATTCCTTTCGGATATGGCGTTATCACCGTTGATAATTTGGACCAGGCGATTGAACGCTCCGGCTCCAAGGCGGGAAACAAGGGCGAAGAAGCAGCGCTTACAGTTTTGGAAATGTGTTCTCTTTTAGAAAAAATTGACGGTTTAATATGAGTCGCTCGTTAGAAAGAAGGGCGCGCAAAGTGTCCTTGTGGGTGCTCTATTCCATTGATGTAACGGGCGGCGAAGTCGATGAAGCATTAAGTCTGTGTCGCGATTCAATGGATGACATTATTAAGTCTAA
>JALSKP010000889.1 GCA_026988815.1 Myxococcales bacterium
CTTTGCAATCATCCGGCCGAAAACACCAGAGGGAGAGGGAGTTTCTCTTCCGAACAAAAATCCCCTCGAATACCACAAGGACACAATGAATGGTCATACTAGAATCCCACCGTTTTTGATCACACTAACATTTCATTAGCTGGTAACAATGAGTAATATGTTTCTTGACATGAGATTAAGTTTTGTTCACGATGGCTTTTCAATAAAGATGTCATTTTTGACGTCGAAATTTTCCACTCATGGAGGGAAGAAATGAGAAATAGAGAAATTATTTCTATCATAGCTTGCATATTAGCTATGGGCTATGGATGCACAAACGACGTTCCACTTACGAGCCAGTCACAAGCAATTATCTACGATAATATTGGAATCGGCGAAGGTGTCGACACACGATACTCAGATAAAGGAACCGGCGAAAGCTGTGTGATCGACACAAAAACGAAATTTACCGATCAACCCTTGTACAGCTCGCGCATGTCATCGTTTTATTCCAACGATACATCCACGCTCTACAGAGAGATCAAAGCCAACCTTGGTGCCGAATTTGGAGTAAAGGAGATTTCTCAGCCGCGGTGGATAACAGTTTCCAATTTATACAAGATAATAATCAAAGTTCGGTCTTGTTAACCTTCGCCGCCACAATAACAACCCGTACCCGTGGATTCGATACGCCCAGCGAGGTCGCCGGTGACGGTTTCAAATGCGATAAAGATGGTGCTCTCAATCCCCGAGAGTTTTTAGATAAATGTGGTACCAAATATCTCGCCAGAGAGGATCTTGGCGGCTTCATCATGTTCTCACTAAGATTCGATTCGTTGTCCAAGGAACAAAAAATCTTCTTTCAAAATAAATCAAGTGTTGGCATTAAAGGCGCAAAAGTAGATTTAGGCGTCACCGTAAACCAATTGAAAAAAGTACTCGGCGAAAAGCACGAAGTTTTCGTTTGGACGCATGGCTTTACCGCACCCCCTGTAAAAGTAACGGGTGGCGATGCGCTCACCCTCCAAGAACTATTAACATTTGTCACCAATCTTCAGCCTGAGGACGGAACCGCTGTCATGAGGCAGGTGTTTGAAAATTACCATTCCTATCAATTTAAAGCGTGCGGGGTTGAAGCTACTGTGTTAGACGGACTTAATTGTTCCGTTGATTTTTATCTGAATCAAGACAACATCCGAGGCGATATTAGTTTGAAGCATCGTTTGGATCTTCTCCATCACATCGCTGATTTTCCTAAAAAATATCGCTTCTTTGGTGCGAGCGAATCGGATGTAAAGACATTCCTTCAGGACACAAAACAATGTCAACATGCCTACGCCAATGGTGTTGGCATATGCGATGCAGCCATGCAAAACGGCGAGTTTGATGCACTGTGCAAAGCTTGTGAAATTCCGAAAATTGGTGATTTTGGTTGCGAGTATCGATCTTTGGACGGCAGGGCGGACGGGCTTTTAGCAGAGATCACACCAGTATTCGTGGCACCTGAAAACTTTGACCCTGGTAATAAAACGGCGAATCGTTGTGACGGCCTACCTTGCGTGATTACTGAGTTGGCCGTTAACCAAGGAGAGCCCGCATTGCTTTACCGTAAAGATCTTCTCTGCACTTTCAGTGGAATGACGGGCCATTTTGCTGGAAATGCGGAGTCGGTTCGCATCGAACCTTCTGTAGATGGCGTTGGTAATTCGACCTGGTCGATCAAAGTCAAATCCGGGCGTAAAGATGCCGAAGAACAAATTAAAGGCTACTTTCATTGTTCGCATAAAGGCGCGTTCCATCAAAAGTCAGGTGCGATAAAAATGCAGGAACCCATATTTGCTTCCCTCCGCGAGAGCATCTATCCTTCATTGCCACCAGGTCCTAAAGGCCTATTCCTCACCGGTATTTCTGGGGTGAAGGGAAAAATGGAAGGATTTGGAGAATACGTCCGTTATGATGAGCACGACGAGGTCTTTGTTAAATCCCAACAAGGATATTTAAGGGGCTACTTCACCTCCTTTGGCCCACTCAATTCAAAAGGTGGGAGGGCGAATTTGGCACCAAATCTCAACGGAGTAACCTTCTCCGCCGAAACCAAAGAAGGCAACCATCATATTGAAAAAAAGCTTACCCATAGTGATTTAACGCATTGTTATATCACAGAAATCGCAGGCGATTTCGACGGCCATGCCGAGGCTGTAAAGCTTTGGATCGGAGAAGACCGATTCTGGCGGATGACCGTCCGCGCGTCCAGTAAACCCAAGTTTGTGCGCGGAAAAGCACGATGCGTTAAATACGACCAGAATCCATAGGACAATATCATGAGATTTATCTTAATCGTTATATTATCTACATTTTTTAGCTGTGGCGGCGGTCTTGACGCGCCTATTTTTACACCACGCGCCGAATCGGAACTCCAAGATTGCGAAGTAAGTGGAATTGGAGAAGAACGCGACGAAACCTTACTCATTCGTGGTAGGGTCGAGTTGGAAGCCCTTCATAAGCAGCCTTGTCGAAACTACCGCGGCGTCATTTCGTTGTCCGGTAACGGAATAGAAAACTTAATGGGTCTGCAAAATCTTCGGAAAGTTGCAGGACTGTCAATTTCTGGGTTACGTGATCTTCGCACCCTTGATGGTATTGAAGCGCTGGAGATCACCGGAACACGATCCTTGTCAATCTCGGACAACCCAGAACTCACTTCGATCGCCGCCCTTAACGCTCCGGAGGTATTGGCCCTTGCACCGGCTAATTTTCAGCAAGAAATCTGGGTAAGTATCAGCGATAATCCAAAACTTGAATCTCTTAAAGGGTTAGAAAACCTCCGAGATTTAAGCAAGGGTGGAGTTGCAATATTTCGTAACACTGGTCTCAAAAATCTTGAGGGATTGAACAATATTGAGGTGTTGGGACTCGCTAAAATATATAACAACTATGGTTTAGAGTCGCTTGACGGTCTGGATTCAGTTGTATCGGGGGGTTCCATCTTACTCGAAGCTAACACTGTGTTGCATAATATCAGCGATGCGCTGCCGCGTTTAAGATCGTTGGATTATTTAACCGTGGAGCGCAACGACAAAGTGTCCCCCTGCGAAGTGGAAGCGATCGCGGCACGTGTTGATATTGGAGAGGTTTTCGCGTCCGATAACGGCGGTACGCAACCCTGCGACTGACCCTCTACTATTTGTAAACCGATCTAGCCTTTGACACTTCGCGTCAAACCACAAAAGAAAGACTTATCATTCGTTCTACGCAGGCGTTAGAAGGTAAATCCTCGTCCCTCCTCTTGAAATCAAAATGCAAAAAGAGCCGGTCTTTAAAATCGACCGAGGGTCTCATAATGACGAGTAAACAAGCGTGAATGTAAACACACCTACGATTCGGGCGTACATATTTGAGATAGATGTTGGAATTTATTTGATGGGTTTTAAAGCTCGAAAACCGCAATTCTTGATCTATCAAAAAAGTGGACAGGTGGATCCCAAGATTAATAAATACACCGCTACGGAAGGTAGAGCTTGGCCTGGCTGATAAACAATACTAGTATGTAATTTTACCTGTTTACTCTTAGACCATCTCGAAAGGAGCGTAATTTGGCAAATGGGGATCTCCTCGATGCGTTTTTCAAAATAGGAAATGACCTCCTCTAAAGGAAGGTGGTCAAACATCGCAGGAGGCTTGGGCCGCAGTTCGATGTACTCCGGGTATTTTTTATTCTCACCTTTTACCCGGAAAAAATCGGGGCGCTTGAAGCGCATCGGCCGTCTCCAATCGGCCGGTAGAATCTTGAAATGTTTCCATTTTTTTACGCTTGAGACCAAGCCCGCCACGACCGGATTGAGCCAATTGTAGAGCATCGCATTCATCACCGCCTCGGTATCGAGCAGCAAGGTATTTCCCGAAGCTGAGGAAGACCATAGGCTTTCTCGGCGCTTAAGGGCCCTGTTGATGACCTTGGTGCTCAGATGATGAAAGTCTCTTCAGAAGTCAGACCGCTTTCCATTATTATCTGTCAAAATCGTATGGTGATGGTTGGACATCATCATTAACGCGTGTGGTGTTTGATTGTGGCGATCGCAAGACAAAGCGAAAAGATAGCCAAGGTCATTTTGGATGAGTCCGGCCTTGTCGTTTTTGAGCAAAAATTGTCGGTGGGAAGTCCGGCGAGTGAGGTGGACGATTTTACCTGGTAAATGTCGATTTGGGCGCGTCATTGATTCCCCCTTTTGTAAGATTAGTTACGATAAATAAAGCAAGCGAGACCTAAGGTCACGCACTCCTTTATCGGGATAGGTGAGAATCAATTGACGATTTCTTTCATATTTTATTTAACCGCATGAATGATGGAGCGAAGGTACAAGGTTTTCAGATTGGTGTAGTCAATCGCCGCTCATGCCGGAAGCGAATAAATTTCTGGAAGAAGGCGAGTTAGAGAAAATTCTAAAAGAAAAACTATTCCATCTTGAGCAGGTTTGTAGAGACCCGATTTCCCACCTGAAAATAAACGAAGAGCGTCAGCTTATCAGCAGGTGTAAGCGTCCATCGTCTCGTGCGCCAAGCGTGCTTGCTGCCCATTCCGAGGACTGGGAGAAAAGAACCTTATGGGGCATTCAACCCAAGCGAATTCTCAGTTTGGTGCATGATGATTTATACAACTTTTACGAAAACCAAATTTGCGCAAGTTTGGTGGATAACCTGGAAGAGGTGCTCACGGAAAGGATTCGAGAGATTCAACGGGTGGTTAGACAGACGCAGAGCATTGAAAAATGGCAAGCCGCACTTGAGACAAAAAATCATCATCGTGCCAAACGCATGAGTCAATTGTGGGGTGCGTTGTGGGGAGACGGGGGACTGCTTTCTCAATCAGAGAAGGCACTTGAGCGTGTTGCGAAATTACGACGACGCGTACGAGTGTTAACGAATTCGTTTTTGTATCGAAAATCTTCAAAACGTAAGGGTTTGAAGTTGCGTATGACAAATATTTTTTCTGATCAGAGTACCTATCGAAACGTTGCCGATATCTGGCGTGCGTGGCAGCGAGAGAACGCTTCGGGTTTAGCAGATCCTCAGGAAGGTTGGAAACGCATCCAAGATGCGACCATCGGCATGCACTATTATGGATATCTAACCGTTCTAAAAGGGTTGGAGTATCTGGGGTGTGTGCCTGACGATTTAGATATGCGTTTCTGTGAGGGTGTACGACTTCCGTTCGGTAGTGACATCGGGAACCTGTCACTCTACTGGGCACCGGATGGAAGTTTAGAACTCAAGCCGCCAGACGGCGATTCGATTCGCATCACCTCCGTTCCAAGCCTTCTCGCCGGTTCGGACGAAATCGAAAAATGGATGGAGTGTTTGCCCCACAAGAATTTAATGATTTTACACCTCGATAGTGAACAACCCAAAGCGCTCCCAAAAACGCAAATCCGTTTAAGAGGTCCGGGACCTAAGGATGACCCCGTAACTTTCGTTTCTATCGCTCCGTGGGAATTGGAGAGCGTCGAACGTGTGGCCCGAGCATTGAGGTGGCGTTTGTGGGGTCCCGTCTAT
>JALSKP010000890.1 GCA_026988815.1 Myxococcales bacterium
AATAAAACCGCCATCGCGCTCTGGCTCAAAGATAATTTCTTACGAATTTTTGCGATGTCCTGAGGAGTAAACACAGCCGGTACCTCAGGCACACAAAGCGCCTCGAAGTTACGAAAAACCGGTGCGATCACGAGACCCCCGGTCGAATTTGAAGTCGTTTTGTCCGGTCGAATTTGAAGTCGTTTTGTCGAATTTGAAGTCGTTTTTTGATATTTAAGAGATGTAAATAGAAGGGATTTAGGGGGCGTTTTCGGAAACTGAAAGAATTTCAATGGAAGTGATTTATTCGAAAGATTGTAAAGCACAACCACAAACTTGACCCAAGATCTTTCATGATGCTAAAGTTATTTTAGGGTTGTTGATGAATAACCCATTCCAAGAGGCGCAACATGAAAAGGATATCGTACAAAAATCCTCCTATTCGAGAGGCGCTGGTGGAGTTTCAATTCGCTGCGAACGAGGATTGGAATATCACCATCCCCGGTCGTTTTCACGAGCAAATCAAAGACAATTACCCCTTAGTCGAACAACAAAAGATCCGTGAAGTCCAAGTGGATGATGAAGGTTTGAAATACAGTGAGGGTTTGGGAAAAACGCAATTTTTAACAGAAGATCGCACGCGTATTATCGGCATTGGTAAAGATGTTCTTAGCGTTCATATGCTCCGTCCCTATCAACCCGTAGGTTCGGAATTCTCTGGTTGGCAGGACTTTGAAGGCCGTATTAAAACCTCGCTTGATAAATGCGAAAATATTATTCCATCAAAAGGCGTAACACGCATTGGATTGAGATACATCAACGAGATTTTTGGAGCCCCAAATACAAAGGCGACACTGTATCTCAAAGATGCACCGACACCCAATGAATCGCTTCCCGAGATGGCTAGCTTTATGAGTCGCACCGAGCATCATTACGACGATTCAACAAAGCTTTTTGTTATCCAGGTTTCGAAAGGTGAGTCTACAGAAAAACCGGTATTCTTCCTCGATATCGAACTTACATGGGAAGGCGAAATTTTGGAAAAAGACGCCGCCCTTGCAAAGACCGAAGAACTACGTGCAAAAAAGAACGAGGTGTTTGAGGCATTAATTACCGACGAAGCTAGGGAGTTATTCAATGCTTGATTATCAGCAAAGCTCCTTTACTGCATCCTATGGTGATAATGCGAACCTACATACTTCTTCTGAGAAGCGAGCGAAATCAATCGCTCCTATAAACCAAAGTGCCCTTCGAGATTCATATTCCGATGATACAATGATATTCGAACGTATTCGGTTTGTTCTATTTCATGATTCTGCAAAGAAGAGCGATACGTTTCAGAATAAATTGTTGGGAAAATTTCGCGACGAGCTAACCCGAGATCTTCGCCACGTGTTGGAAGAAGAAGCGATAGAAGCGGGAATGATACATCGCGGAGAAATGATTTTGGAACGTGCTATCCAATTAGACGCAAGTCATGCGTTACGCGCTATTGAACAAATCGTATCGGACGAAGAAATGCCTGAGTTGGCTCGAAACGTTTTGTGGTTACTTGCCAACGTTTCTATCCCTGACTCGGATTGGAAGCTAAAGCTTATAAAGAACGCGCTTGAGTCGAAATCAAATGGTTTGCGAGAAGCCGCAATCCGAGCTGTCGAAAATTGGGAGGGAGAAATGTTCGTTCAACAGCTAAAATCACATCGGGACTCCGTGCCATGGATTCGCGAATATTGCGAAGACGTCATTCAAGACTTAAGCGAATAAATAATGCATCTTGGGAGAAAATATTCTTGCGCGAAATGGGATATTGATTCTCAGAATAATGTTAGATCGGGCTTCGTCGCAACTGCTATTCCGGCGGATGCAATCTCTACCGACTTGCGAACGCAGAATAATACGCTTTCATTTTGGCGTTGCGAAAAGTTAGATGAAGAAGGGATCTCGAATGTCGTTCTGGCGCTGATTTCGAATTTCGAACGGCTCGATAAAATCGATGTTGTTTTCCCCGAACGTTCCGGTTTCGAATCTGATGAACAGAAATTAGTACAAAGCAAGGGTGATACACCCGTCGCCTCACTCCGAGATCTTCATGTTGATATTGTTCACCTCGATTACGAGAGTCTAGGTTTGGTCGCGAAACGAATTCAAAAAGCAATCGAATCGAAACAGGTAGAGAGAATTAGCAAGAAGCGGGTTAGAGAACTTCTTATCAAAGCTATCCAAGATGACCTTGTTCAGCTTGATAAGCTCAAAACGTCTCTTCGATGTAAAATCGAGCAGGAAATGATAAAACGAACGCAACAGGTTCAATAAAATTAACAATTCTTTTCCAATTTATTAAAATATGCGAGATGGCTTGAAGTTCTCGGTTTGTCTACTATATTTTTATTGATTGGAATTGATTAATTGTCAATCATATCTGGAGTTTAGTATGAAAGAAAAAACGAAAGTTATTACGACTCACGTTCCGCATCTTTTGGCCAAAAAATTGGACCATTTCTCGCAAACCCTCGAAAGATCGAGAGGTTGGATCGTTAAGCAGGCGATTCGAAATTGGGTTGAACTCCAAGAAGAGCAATATCGGATGACCGTTGAGGGTCTTGAGGAAGTCGATTCCGGGCACCTCATCGATCACAAAGATGTTCGTTCTTGGGTACAAAGTTTAGGGTCCAAAGATCCTGTAGAGCCTCCAACTATATAATGGAAATTGCTTGGACGGGGAGCGCGTTGTCGGATTTAACGCGATTATATGATTTCATCTCTGCGTGGAACGAAGAGGCCGAACGTCGGCTGCGGGCCGCCAACCGGGTAATGCAATCCATTATTCTGGCTACCGATAGGCTGATCGAGCAACCACGTTTGGGCGAGGTTTGTGCCGAGTTTGAACCTCGAAAAGTCCGGCGTGTTATCGTTGGAAAGTACGAAATGAGATATGAAATTAAGAATACAAATATTTACATTCTTAGACTTTGGCATACCAAAGAAAAGAGATAAGGACGTATCGCAAAAAAAAACGACTTCAAATCTGACCGAGGGTCTGGTGAATGTGTGTATCGGTGGTCGGTCAGTGGGGCGAGTTGCCCCGAACGACCCGCCATCTTGAAAAGCATAAAGTTGGTCGATTTGTCGACCCAAACCGCTTCCCATTGTAGCGCTCCGTTTCCATCAAAAGCGCTGATGATTTGCGGACCATCGTAAACGTAATGGTGTTTTAGATTATCAGTGCCATCAAGCGTCGCGATCTGTCCCAATGCGTCATAGGAGTCCATGGATGGACGAGGTAGAGCGACGCACGAGCCTAAGTCGAGGCGTAGCTTTCCACACGCGCAAAACCATTGTAGGCCGCGATCAACCTGCCGTGTTTGTCATCCGCAAGGTTATGGTCAAGCGCGCTTGTAATACGTCCCGATGCGTCATGTTCAATAAAGTTGGAGGTGTTATCGACCTCCACAATATCGAGACGATGACCCGCTAAACGTGGACGTGTTGTTGCCTACTCATCGGGCCCCGTTTGATCGTTTTCAATGCGGAGTAAACGTTAATGAACTTCAAAATCAGCCTGTTTCACTCGCGATCACGAGACCCCCGGTCGAATTTGCAGTCGTTCCAACGTTGGACAAGCATTTTTCTCAGGTTGGTGGATTGATTCTTTTGTAGTTCTGGTCTCATTTGCGCTACATTAAATACAATAGACGCGGTATTTTTGAAATCCCGCAATGAAGGCTGACGATATCAGACGATATCATAGGGGTTTTGATACTGAAAGTATGTTGCGTGGTCCGTAGACATTTATCGAAAGATAGCCTATTCTCCACGCACCGACATTAGTTTTGGGATAGAAATATGGACGAAAATAATAGTAGAATCATTATTTACAACACAGCTGACGGAAAGGCTTCCGTCTCAATGTATGCACGTGATGGGTCGGCTTGGATGAGTCAAAAACAGCTCGCCGAACTTTTTGACACCTCCAAGCAAAATATCGGTCAGCACATCGCTAACATATTGGAAGAAAAGGAATGTTTCGAAAAATCAGTTGTAAAGAATTACTTTACAACTGCCGCAGATGGGAAGAAGTACGAGGTGGCATTTTATGCTCTGGAGATGATTTTAGCGATAGGTTTTCGAGTGCGAAGTAAACGCGGAACGCAGTTTCGTATTTGGGCCAATCGTAATTTGAAGTCGTACATGATTAAAGGCTTTTTGATGGACGATGAAAGGATGAAAAACCCCGACGGTCGTCCAGATTATTTTGATGAGTTGTTGGCACGTATTCGCGATGTTCGCTCATCCGAAAAGCGCTTTTATCAGAAAGTTCGAGATCTATTTAAGTTGAGTTCTGATTATGATCCGTCCGATAAATCGACCCATATGTTTTTTGCGCGAACACAGAATAAACTTCTATTTGCAGTGACGGGAATGACAGCCGCTGAACTCGTCGTGAGTCGAGCCGACCCATTAAAACCAAATATGGCGCTGACATCCTGGAAAGGTTCGGTTGTTAGAAAACAAGATATTATCATCGCTAAGAATTATTTGACGGCCGACGAGTTGGATACCCTTAACCGTTTGGTTGTTATCTTTTTGGAGACCGCAGAATTGCGAGCCAAAACCAAGCAAGATATTACCATCAGCTTCTGGCGTTCTAACTTAGACAAAATTTTAGAATTTCATGATAAGGAAGTACTTAGCCATAATGGGACGATTTCCAAATGTGAGATGGAAGAAAAAGTCAGAAGTCTCTATGAGGTTTTTGATAAAGAGCGGAAAAAATTCGAAGCGATTGAAGCCGACGTCGAAGACTTGGCAGCCGTTCAAGAACTTGAACAACAACTCAAAGGGCGTTCAAAGGAAAGCGATGGAAAGATACTAAAAAATGATAAAGAAAATTACTATTGAAAATTTTAGAGGAATCGGAGCAAAGGCCGAAATTGACTTGCGCCCAGTGTCACGGCAGGGGACCTCAAAAACGATCCGAGAAGACCGCAAATAACTGACCGACCCGAGAAGACCGTAAATATAGGAACCAACAATCTCGTCGCACCTGTAAATTGTGAATTTACCCGCTTTTAACTTCGATTTTGAAGTCGTAAAGCAGTTTACCTCGTTTTGGCTTGGAGTTGGATACAGAACGCGGTTAATCTGGAGGTTTTTTTCTGATTTTTGAAACGATTCGAACTTCAGATGTTCAAATGTAAATACTCCACCCCTCTTGAAAAAATCAAATTAGCATCTCATGGGATAAAAATACGCATCCAGGTTCCCGAATCGCCCGTCGAGCGGCTTCCTTAAGATATTCGGTCGGATTCACGCCGACATGTTTTGCCGTTTCGACCCGCGAGTAAAAGATAGCCGCCACTTCCGTCCCACGACCGATTTTGAGCCCTAGTGATTTTTACGGCCAACCACCGGACCGCGTAAACGTCGTTCCCTGCGCGAAGCCTGCCCTCGTCTATTAATTTCTTCCATTTTTACCTCTTTGCAAATCTTACTGCCAAATCTGTATCTAGGAAAACGGGGTCAGGTCACATCATACCCTTGGGGATGC
>JALSKP010000891.1 GCA_026988815.1 Myxococcales bacterium
TGGAGGCCTGTTTACAAAAAGGACACTGAAAATCGGACACGATGTACATAAGGACTTTGGCTCTCTTTTTTCCTTTCCAAAAAGGTTTTTTCAAGCGCGATAGCGCCTTCATTATTTTTTTGGCTCCAAGAATCTCGGCTGGCTTGGGTGCTTTAATCTCTTCTTTGGCATTGTCATTTTTATATTCATTTTTGTTTGCCTTGACCAAGGCCCGATACAATTTATTGCCGGACAATTTTTTCCGTTTTTTTAGCTTTTTTGCTAGTGTAATCTGCTTGTCAATAATCGTTTTAAACCTATCGATAGGTTGAGCGCCTGTGAGCTTAATACCATTGATAAAAAAGTTCGGCGTCCCTTTCGCTCCGACTTTCTTTGCGAGTTCTTCGTCTTCGCGAATCGCATTTTTTGTATTATCTGAATGGTAATCGGTTTCGAATCTCCCCATGTTTAAATGTGCCTTTTTGGCAAGTTTCATCATAAGGGTATCCATGTTGATCTCGCGGAATTCCTTTTGATGTTTGAACAGAAGGCTGTGCATTTTTTTAAACTTTTTCTGATGATTCGCAGCCAGGGCTGCGCGGGCCGCTTTGCGAGCCTGTTGATGAAAAGCCAAGGGCAATTGTTTATAGATAATTCTTAACTTTTTTCCGTACTTCTTCTTTAGTCCAGTGATCGTCAAATCGGCTTTCTTACAAAAGGGACATTGGTAGTCTGAGAATTGAACCATCGTAACCAAGGCACGTTTTTTGGACCCCCATTTGGGATCGTTTTTTTCAATGGGAATCAAAGTCACGACCGGTTTTGCGTTTTTGGACTTAACCTTAGGTGGGGCTTTTATTGTATAGTTCTTTTGAACGAGGTTTTCGTAACGTTGTTTACTATTTTTTCCGGCCACTTTTTGAGCAGCAATGAGCTGGGCGTCGATGACTTTCTCAAAGACGAAGGAAGATTGTGCTCCCGTCAAACGAAGGCCGTTGATAAAGAAATGAGGCGTACCGTGAACTCCTAAACGCGTTGCCGAGGAAAAGTCTTTTTCTATTTTTTTGAGCGTGTTTTTGGACCCGTAATCTTTGATGAATTTCGCTTCATCGAGACCCAACTGACGCGCCAGTCCTTGCAAGTAAGAATCAATATCGGCGACTTTTGAAAACTTTTTTTGGTTTTCAAAAAGGATATCGTGCATCTTTATGAATGCGTCTTGTTTTCGAGCCGCTTCGGCGGCCTTCGCGGCAGGCTTCGCTTGTTTATGAAAAGGGAGCCGGAAATGTCGAAAGACAACACGAAGATCTTGACCATACTTAGCGCGCAATTTATCCACCGTTTTCCGTGCGCGATTACAATAGGGGCATTGAAAATCGGAGTAGGTGACGATGGTCACCGGTGCGCTATTATTTCCCAGAACGATATCGTCCTTGTGAAGAAATAACGCATCGTAGTCTTTGACCGTTTGGGCCGACACGAGCGGCGTAAATAGGCAAAACAGAAGGGTAAATAATAAGGTTTTCATGGGGTTCTCCTTTTTCAAGGCTCATAGCTACCATAAAATGAAGGCCTAGCCCTTAAGATTTACTATTTACTACACTCTGCTGAGGGTCTAAATCTCTTACATGGATTGGCTAAATTATCATCACCTTTTATATTTTTACACCGTCGCCCGCGAAGGGTCGATGACCAAGGCTAGTAAACTTCTACGCTTGGCGCCCTCTACAATTAGCGTTCAGATAAAAACCTTAGAGGATTCCTTGGGAAGCGATCTTTTTGAACGGCGAGGTCGGCGTCTGATCCTCACCGAGGCCGGACGCATCGCCTTTGAATATGCCGAGGATATTTTTGACCTCGGACAAGAACTGACCAATATTTTTCATGGTCGTTCACCGCAGACAACCACCCGCCTCCGTGTGGGCATCGCCGATGTGTTATGGAAAGATATCGCGATGCAGATTCTGGCGCCCGCTTTTGAACAGGAACAAGGCATTCGACTGACGTGTTTGGAGGGTTCTTTTGACTCCCTACTCGCGGCGTTGGGAACCCACGATTTGGATGTCGTTCTGAGCGACAGCCAGCTCCCGCATTCCTCGGGTATAAAGGCCTTCAACCACCTTTTGGGTAAATCAAGCATTGCTTTTTTTGGCGCTAAATCTCTTGTTCGGGAAGGCTCTTTTCCGCATTCCTTGAACGGTGTACCGCTTCTTCTACCGACCACGAGAACCTCCTTACGACGCTATTTAGATCAATGGTTTGTGAGCGAAAATATCCGGCCCTTTATCATCGGCGAATTCGATGATTCGGCTTTAATGAAATCCTTTGGTTTGGCGGGAGAAGGTATTTTTCCAGCCCCAAAAGTTGTAGAAAAAGATTTATTAGAACGTGGATTGATTAATTTTGGCGATGTCAAAAATGTGGTGCAGAAGTACTACGCCATATCACCAGAACGACGCATCAATATTCCAGCAGTACAAGAAATTTGTGATAGCGCTCGAGAGGATGTATTTAACTAATGGCAAATGATTTTGGAGAATTAACATCAAAGGCCGTCGGCGTTTTGCTCAAAGAAATGGTGCGACGGGCGATTGAGACGATTAAAGCCAGTCAATTTAGTTTTGAGGCGAAAGAAAAAACCAATCCTCTGTCGGGGAATGGCGATATCGTAACCTCCGTGGATCTGGAAGTTCAAAAACTCTACCTTCATTTAATCCAAACCTGCCTCCCCGATTTTGGAATCATCGCTGAAGAAGATAGCCTGCGTATTGATGAGCATAAACGTTTTTGTTTAACGATCGATCCCTTAGATGGAACACGGGCTTTTATCCGCGGCCAATCCCACGGCGTGGGAACGATGATTGCGCTTTTAGATGGGGATAAGATATCATCGGCCTATATCGGCGATGTAAATACCAAAGAAATATTCGGGTACCGACCCAATGGAACCAAGGTTCATCATGTTTCTCAATACAATGTGGGGCGGGAACTCTTAGCCGATGCTACGATTAAGTTGGCCGATCAACATTTGCTCACCCGTTTTTCACCGACGTCTTTTTCTGAGTCCATTCGCCGGTTTTTTAAAATCGATTCCAGAAAAAGTTTATTCGAAGGTTTTGAGATCGGCTCGGGCTCGATAGGAATGGAGTTCACCAGACTGTGGAAAAGAGAAGTGGGTGGTATCCTCATCCGACCCTTAACAGTCACGCCTTGGGATTTTAATCCTATCGTTGGGATTTCGGAAAATCTTGGGTACAAGTTTTACAAATTGAACTCTAAAAAGGTTGAGCCATTGACGTGGAAAGGTATTCGTGACTACACGAAAATTGACGAAGAAGTGTTGATCTGTCATGAAAGCAGACGTGACGAAGTACAAGAATTTCTCAGGTTAAACTCATGAAAAAAGCGGTTATTTGGCATAATCCACGTTGTTCGAAATCTCGACAAGGGTTAGCCCTTTTGGAAGACATGGCGCAAAGGAAAGACATTGAAATCGAGGTTCGAAAATATCTCGACGATGTTCCGAGCCGAAAAGAGATCGCCGACCTTCTAACCAAGTTGGACATCCAAGCAAGCGGACTCATCCGAAAGAAAGAGGCGCTTTTTAAAAGCTTGGCATTAAAAGGCGTCGATGAAGATGCGCTTTTAGACGCCATGGCCGAGCATGCAAAACTCATCGAACGCCCTGTTGTAATTTCCGGAGAAAAGGCCGCAATCGGTCGCCCTCCTGAAGATCTTTTAAGTATTTTTGTGAAGGGAGATTAGTCATGGATGACATCCAAAAAATGAAAATGAGAACAATACTGTCAGCCATTTGCTACGGTATTTTTGTCGCAGCGGCCGTTGGAGCAGCGATCGCTCACCGTGCTGATTTGCGTTATTATGTCATGGTTCCCTTCATCCTTTCCTATATCTTTTTGCCAAGGCGTCAGTTTTCGCCTAACAAATCTGAACCAGGACAGGAAAGCGATAGCGTCAAACTGGCCAGAAAAGTGAATTTATGGCTGTCTTATTTACGCGTTATTTATCTTATTGTTGCGCTTTTTGTCCTTCTTGGTTTACCGAAAATTATATGAAATATTTTAGTATCTTTTTTCTTTTGTTGGGATTTTCTTGCGCGTCAAAACAACATCCCAAACCCGAAAATACCCTCGCCCAAACGATCAACTGCGCAGCGCCTTCGACGCTCAAAATGATCACCTTTTGTGCTTCTCCACAGGCAGCAGATCAGGCCACGCTCAATCTTCAGATCGATAATAAAAAAACTTTTGAGAATTCATTTTCTCCTCTACCCATACAAAATTCGCCGAGCCTGGGTCCCGATGATGCCTTGGTTACCGTCATCATGTTCAGCGATCTTGAGTGTCCCTTTTGCAAAGACACCCATAAGATTATGGTTAAGATGGCCCAAGAAAAAAAGATAAGGCTCGTTTTTAAACACGCACCGATGCCTTTTCATCAGTCGGCGATTCCAGCTTCTTTAGGGGCAATTTCTGCCGCTCAACAAGAAAAATTTTGGGAATTTGCGAGCATGGCTTTTGAAAATCAGGCCGATCTTTCAGGTCCAAAACTAACGCAATTTGCGACAAAGATGGGCCTCGACGTCGAGCGTTGGAAAAGTGATTTTGGAAACAAAGACGCGATTGGAAACATCGAAAACGATATGGTTCTCGCACGAAGTGTTGGCGTTAATGCGACACCGACTATGTTTGTGAACGGCGTGCGAATTGTCGGTGCATTTCCAGAAGCGGAGTTCAAAAAAATTATCGCAACGCAAAATAAGAACGCACAGAAGCTCGTTGATGCTGGCGTAAAAAGAGAAGACGTACACTGGCGCATGCTTTCAGTGAACTATCAGCCAGCAGAAGTGATCGCAGACGAAGCGCCGCTCGAAGAAGACATTGTCGTTAAAAATGTGCCCATTGATGGCGCCCCGACCAAGGGTGCAAAAGGCGATGATGTGTTGGTTACAGTCGTTCAGTTTTCCGATTTTCAATGTCCGCTTTGCCAAAGTGCGCATGTAAAAACCAAGCAAATTATCGCCGAGAATGCGAGCGATACCCGCATGGTTTTCCGTCATTTCCCCCTTCCTTTTCATGAGGATGCCGATGTTGCGGCTGTGGCATCCATGGTGGCACAAGGTTTTGGAAAATTTTGGGAGTACAATGATTTGCTTTTCACGAATCAAGACGCCCTAGATTATGAGGCCTTGGCAGGTTACGCAAAAAGGCTTGGTATTTCGAAACGCAAGTTTAAAAAAGCCTTCAAAAACAAGAAAAACACGGAGCGTCTGGCCAAAGAAGTCGAGCTTGCACAAGACCTTGCCGTTCAAGGTACACCGACCTATTTCATCAATGGAATTATGGTTCTCGGATTGCCCTCCGATGGTTCTTTTGAAGCGCTTATTGAAAGCCAGCGTACATTGGCCAAAAAAATCGCGAAAGAAAAAGGCCTCAAAGGCGAGGATCTCTACCAAGCCTTGCTTCAATTCAACGCGAATAATTTGTGAAAAAAGGTTTAATTGGCATGGGTGTCTTTC
>JALSKP010000892.1 GCA_026988815.1 Myxococcales bacterium
AGCGTTTGAGATTCACGTCGAAAAGCCTCTCGAACTCGCGCTTACACCTGGGAAATATTTCGTTCGCCGCCGTGAAGACTACAAACTTTATGAAGGCGAGGTCGTCATTGCATCGAGTATGAAAACCCAACTCGGAGATTTGGAACGTGTCCAAAAAATGAAAATCGCAAGAAAAGGCGAGGCTGAGGAATCCAATCGTTGGGGCCTGTTGGCGGGGGCGGGAATGGGGAAACATGCGATCAAAGAAATCGGATTTAGTCCCTTTTTTTCCGCCGGACTTCGCCTCGATTTTGGGCGCTTAACAAGCGAACTCAGATTTAGATTTCATCCTAACGAACAAAGCGGGGCATTCATAAAAATTGACCAGCAAATTTTCTCGCTAGACTTAAGCCTTTCTCAAAGGTGGACCTTTTCTGAATTTTCTTTGGGTTTGGGCGTGCGGGCGATGGGAGGGATTCTTCACCAAAGCTTTCCCGATTCCACAAACGAGGACAACCGTGTCGCCTTTATCGGGAGCGCGGGTCCCCTTGCTATCATTGGGTATACCTTTTACGATAAACTACAGCTAGATCTTCGAGCGGGTGGAGATGCTATTATTCTGCCGCGTTTTGAGGCGCAAGATTTGGCTGTTAGTTTATCTCCATATGGTGAGCTCAATGTTACGACTTTCTTCTAAATTTTTTGTTTTGGTCTTTCTCCTCGGTTGCGGCGATCTTATCGTTGGTCCCAGTTACGGTGAGCCTTTTGAGCAGGAAGATCCCTTTGAGGATCCGTGCTTATTACCTCAATATTGTGATGAACGCCCCGATCTCGCGGACTGCGTAACCTTAGAAGAATGCGTTCCCAACAACGGCTTTATGGATGATGACCCGATACCGGTGGATAACCTGTGTTACATATCGGTTCCATGTGATGGGGGGTGTTCCCATCTTGGGTGCGAGCCGAGTTCCTTCTGTGTGGTGAGTGACAATTGCGGATGTGAAGGACCTGAGCCATGTCCATGCAGCCTAGATTTTGAGTGTAGATTTTCGCCTTCATGTGCTGAACTTAGCTATCCCCTTTGTGATGTAAGTGAATTGGAGTGCTTTGAGGAAACGCCTTGTCCTAAGCCCGGTTTCTCAGAGCGGGAGACGTAGAAGAAAGACACTTCCCTTTTCATCCGTTGATTCAAGGGTGATGCTCGCTCCAAAATTTTCCAACATCGAAGACACAATCGCCAGGCCTAAACCGCTTCCGCCCGTGTCGCGTTTGGTCGTGAAAAACGCATGAAAAATATTCTCTAGATCTGCTTCAGGTACGCCTTTCCCATCGTCGATGATTCTCAACAGTAGGGTGCTTTTTTCACGTGAGCTTCGTAGAGAAATGTTTTGAGCACCCGCTTGAATGGCGTTGTCGAGAAGGTTTCTCAATGTACTTTTAAAGACTTCTTTAGGAAACAATAACTGACTATCCTCTTCCAAATCGCAAGTAATGTTAATGTCCTGTTTAGTATATTCTTTTACGATATTTTGGGTTTCAATACCAAGGTCGATGCCCTCAACTTCCTCCTGCGCCATATCGGCTTTGGCAAGTTCTAGGAGGCCGTTTAGTAAGCGTTGCATACGAATACTTTCGGTATCGATGAGGGTTAGAAAGTCGTTCCTTTCTTCTGTCGACATGGTGTCGAAATGATCGAGGAGGATTTCTACGCTAGCGCGAATGGAGGAAATCGGTGTTTTAAATTCATGAGAAACGGTGCGTGCAAAGTTTGAGATATAGGTTGAACGTGCCTCGATCTTTTCGGCCATATCGACAAAGACCTGCGACATCTCCTCGACTTCACGCGTTCTGGGATTACGTACTTTCTCGACGCTTTTCCCTGAAGCCAAGGCTCGCATCTGCACGATTAATCTTTTCATAGGACGGCCAATGGTGACCGCTGTAAGGATGGAAATAAAGAAAGCAACGAAGAGGATAATGAGCGCAAAACTAAGAAAAAGGAGGCGATTTTTATAGAGCGCTTTTTGTAGACTCAAAGGGGTTCGCGACAGAACGACGGCGCCAACAACCCGCTTTCCATAAATGATAGGCATTCCCAAAAAAATTCGAACTTTAGTGCGGCGGCTAATGGAATCCAGAGAAGGGTCCGGAGAATCGGATATTCTTTGGCGAAGAATGCGGGTGACTTTTCCTTTTAGGGCGCCTTGAACTTCTTCGCGATGGAGAAGAGATTCCAACATTTCACCCCGTGTACTGGCTACAACGATACCATCGGCGTTCACGACGCGAATGCCACATAGGGTGATCTTTTGTGCCTCTTTGAGGAGCGTGATGATCCTCGAACCTGCGTTTTTCGATAAAGGCTCGGGTTCGTTTTCGGACCTTTTCGCCTTCCGCGCAGGAGGAAGAATTGCAGTTTCTGCGAGGTCCAGTTCCGGATAAACGGGCGTCATGCCATCTATTTCAAGTTGTTCGATAGGGGAAAAGGGAACACCAAAATTGTAAGGCTGCGTCCCAACTTCTTTAATGAGCGCGTTTCGATAAAGCGTTTGAACGAAGGCGCCTTGGGCGATCAAAGACGACTCTGTTTGACGGATCAATTCGCTATCGTAGATCCGCAAGGCGCCGATGGCCAAGAAGGGAAGGAATAGGACGACCGCATTTACAAAAACGAGTATCGTTCCTAACCGTGGTTGGGTGTTGATAAACGAAGAGTACCAAGAACGCATTACTGGCACGGTCCCAAACGGTATCCACGACCATGGACCGTCTCAATAATTTCGGCGCCTTGGTTCGCGAATTTTTTTCGAAGATGACCGATATGACTGTCGATCGTTCGGTCCGATACCACCTGACCACGCATGAGTTCGTTGCGGCGGAAGACCCTTTCCGGGGCGCTTAAAAAACGTTGAAGAATCTCAAACTCCGACGTCGTAAGCGAAACGCTATCGCTCTTCCAAAACGCGCTAAAGGAACGCATTTCCAAACGTAAATACCCGTGGGATAGCAGCACGTCTTCAGTTGGGGGATGCACTCTGCGAAAAATTGTTTTAACGCGCGCGACGAGTTCTCGGGGAGAAAAAGGTTTGGTGAGATAATCATCGCCGCCGGTTTCTAAACCCTGAATGCGATCGAATTCATCGTCTTGAGAGCTTAAAAAAAGAATGGGAATGGAGGACAGTTTTCGAATTTCGACACACGTTTTTAGACCATCCATCTTCGGCATCATCACATCTAAAATCACGAAGTCGGCCTCAGAAAACTTAGTCAACGCAACCTCGCCGTCTTCGGCCTCGGTCACAGAAAAGGATGCTTTTTCCAGTGCGAAGCGCACGACTTTTCTAATATTTGGGTCATCGTCGACGACCAGTATCCGTTTGTTTTTATGCATGTTCAAACCTCGTAGAAAGCAAACTAGCATCAAATGGTTTGCCTATCGATGGTCTAAACCTCTTGACAAGTAAGACGGATGTCTTATGTTTGTCAGATGGTCATCTGAAAAAGGTGTGTAATGAAACGTATTTTGGTAATCGGCGCGAGTGGTTTTGTGGGACTTCATACATTGCGATGGCTCGATGCCTTCCGGAAAAAAGGAGAGATCGAGCTTATCGCAGGAGTGAGAAGGGCGGATGCCTTGGGCGATTTTTCAGGCGAGCTTCGGGTGGGGGATTTACGCGATAGCGACTATATTGATGCGCTTTTAGAAGGCGTTGATATTGTCGTAAATGCGATGGCTTGGAGCGCTCTTTACGGCCACGCCAAAGAATCTAAAGTGCTATTTTTGAATCCCACCCTTGCGCTCATCGACGCCTACGAGAGAAGCGAAGCGACGCGTTTCATCAATATTAGCACCTTATCTGCCGCCTTAGCGGGGCAGGCAGAGCCCGATGAGGAAACTCTTTTTATCCCAGGAATGGAGCAGGACTTTTGGCCGCATTTGTCAAATATTGTTAAGATTGAAAATCGTTTAAGGACCCTTCATTCCGCTAAGGCTGTGATCAACCTGCGCTTAGGAATTTTTGTCGGGGCTGGATATGGGATAGGAATTATTCCGATTTTACTTCCGCGTTTGAAAACCCACTTGGTGCCCTGGGTGGCGGGTGGTCGAACGCATTTGCCCTTGGTCGACGGGCGAGATATTGGCCAGGCGTTGGGAAAGGCGGCTCTGTTGTCGGAGAGCAAAGGCTTTCGATCGTTTAATATATTGGGAAAGAGAGCGCCAAGTGTGAGAGAGCTTCTCACTTATATCCACCAGAAATTTGATTACCCAAAACCTCATTTTAGCGTGCCATTTTGGATCGCCTATCCTTTTGCGTGGTTGATGGAGAAACTCGATATTTTGGTCCCTTGGGAGCCTTTAATCGTGCGTAGTATCGTTCATCTGTTGGAAGACACGTATGCAAATAATGAGGCGGCGGAATCAGCGCTGGGATACAGACCCCTTTACGACTGGAAAAGATCTGTTGATTTACAAATCGAAGAAATGCATGGTCGACAAAGAGGAGCGATGAGTATGATAAAAGAGATAAAAAAATAATGCGTAAAAGCACCGAAGAACTACGATCTAAGATTCTCAAAGGTGCGGAAAAAGTGCTTTATGAGAAGGGCTACCAGCAAATGTCTTTTAGTCTAATTTCGCAGGCCGCATCAGTACCACGCGGTAACCTTAACTACCATTTTAAAACGAAGGAGGAAATTGTGATGGCGATCATTGACGCCCGAAAATCGCGTTCGATTGAGATGCTCAATGGTTGGGCACAAGAATTTGATTCGCCCCACGATCGTCTTATTCGCTTTACGAAGATGTCCCTACATGATCGAAAGAAGGTTGCCCGCTACGGTTGTCCGATGGGGACGCTTAGTAACGAACTCGGAAAATATGCGCCAAAGTTGGGGAAATATGCGCGATCCCATTTTGAGATTTTTAGAAAATGGTTGGTGGGTGAGTTTACAAATTATTGCTCCGGTGACCCAGAAACGCTCGCCGCTCAAATGTTGATAAGCGTTCAAGGCGCCTCACTACTCGCCCATGTTTATGATGATCCTTCTACAATAGACGGTAATTTTGAGGCCATTTGTGCTTGGCTTTTAACTTTAGAATCCAAATAGCCTAGGCTATGCCATACAAATTTCGGCGTAGATAGGGTTGATGGAACGTAGTGACGAAACCCAACACCTTAGGGTGATTTCACCGTCTTTGTACGTTTCGTCTTTATTGAAATTCGCACAGATACATTGATGTCGTTGGGTTTCCTCGCTTGGCTTTTATCCCGCCCGACGGGGCGGTCAACCCAGCCTAGGATGTCATTAACCAGATGTTGTGACCCTCAGAAAAACAAAACTTCGCTTCAATCCATAGATTCTGCGGTCGTTCCTCGGGGATATTTTACTTTCCCAAACTTGCGCTGCTTTCTCGAGGCGAGGGTCTGATCAAAGGACGCGCCTGAATCGAACATCATGTTTATGAGGGATTGGTTTTGTGTCGCCTTTGCATAGTGCATCGCCGTCCAACCATATTCGTCTTGTAAATTTA
>JALSKP010000893.1 GCA_026988815.1 Myxococcales bacterium
AGACAAAGAAGAATCAACTTTAGAAGCTAAAAAACTCGGAGGTGACACCCCATTATTCACACAACCTGAAGATGAAAAAAAAGAAGGTCAAGACGAGTCTCCCACGACAGAAAAAAAAGAAGACCAGAAGGATGAAACTAAAAAAAAGGCACCAGATGCTGGCTCGATTGAAAAAGTTGAATAGCTAAAGCGACCAATATTTATCAACTTCCTCAAAATCGCAGCATTTGGGAATAGTGTCCAGAGACGTATCGCTTAGCGGCACATTACCGGGTCGCGTCATTAATATCACCTTCCATTTCGCGTCATGGGCGCTCTTTGCTTCGGCCTCGCTATCCGTTAAAAAATGCAGGTCCTCAAGATCGCATCCAATGCTTCTATGGATCTCGCGGTAACTTTGGCTCTCCTTTTTACTTCCGATTTTCGTATCAAAATAACCCGAAAGATAGACACAAAGATCACCCGCGGCACTGTGAGAAAAAAGAAGTTTTTGCGCTTCAATGGAACCCGATGAATAAATATAAATGCGGTGCGAATCTGACCATTTTTTAAAATAGGTCTCTACCTCGTCAAAGAGCGCTCCAATTAAATTTCCGTCCTCGTATCCTGCCCTCCAAATCTTTCCTTGAAGGGCTTTGAGTGGGGTGAACTTAATATCGCGATCGATTAAATTCTCAGCAATTTTTACAGCCTTTTCTATGCTCCTATCCTCCGTGTTCTCAAAAGCGAAGAGCTCGTTCATCCACATTTTAACATCCTCTTCCTGCCAGTTCTTGCTCAAGTAATCGTACAAATGACGGCGCGCGTAGGGAAAGAGCGTTTGGCTAACAAAAGACAGGGGTGTCGTCGTCCCCTCAATGTCAACAACGAGGACTTTATTGCTTGCGTGTATTTTCTTCATTTTGGGTCACTTTTTGCTGAAGGGAAGTCGAGATTGAGCTCGGCGAGTTGAGATTCTAGAGCCACACATAATGAGGGCGATTGAAGGCTGGTTTCGGCAAGGGCGACCAACCTTGGATCCTCTTGAGGGTCAGCGATGAGACGGTTTAAAAACACACGCGCGGCAGGTTCATCGTTTCGATAACATGCTTGGCGCGCAAAAGGCATGACGTTATTAGAGCGATGTATCTGTCCCTGATGCGGATAACAAGCGCACAAAGAAAAGGTCAACAGAAGCGCAAATAGAGTCGGATTTAATCTGTAGAAAAGGGAGATCATTGGGCTAGCCTAAACCCTAGCGTTGCTTAAAAATAGCCAAAACTTAAAATTTATGAATGAAGGAAACACCGTTTCCGCTTGGAACGATGACGCTCTGTCGATCGGCGTCTTTACCTGCCAAGAAATCCCATAAGAGGAGTCCCGTTCCGGCCGTGAGTAAAGCGACGCCAGCGGTTGTGGTGATCATCGCCTCGGTTCCAGTATTGTAGATCTCTGGACATTGTTGAAAGCTTCCTGTGGCACAGGTTTGCGTGCCGTCGATTCGACTCAGAATAATGCCACTCACAAGGAGAACCCCACCTGAACCAATCCCTATCCAACCCCATAAAGGGCGTTGTTCTAAATTTCCAATCAAACCTCGGTCCATTTTCATCACGACCGGATCGGGATCGCTCTTACTCAAATGAATCTTCATTTGCAGCGCTTTTTGTCCACCTTCAATATTAAGATTTTCCTTCAGACCTGCATAACCTTCTTTCTTAAATTCCAAGGTATAATGACCGCTGAGTAACCTCAGTTCTATGGAACCTCGTCCGATTTCTTTTCCATTAAGGAGAATGCGACTTGATGCGGGCACCACTTCAACGCTTAGAAGTGTCTGGGTTGGACTGTCTTTTTTGGACGAGTCGACGGTGTTCGATTTTTCGTTTCCTAGCTTTTCTGCCAAGTCTGGAAGTTGCTTTTCCTTTGCCAAGGGTTTTTCTTTTTCGGTTCTTTTCGTAACTTTTTTTTCTTTTTTTTCTTTTTTATCTGGTGTGGTGTTTTGCGCGCGTCGAGGTTTTGCTTTCCCTAACACCTGAGTTAGTGAGCGATTAAAGGTGCGTAGGACTTCCGATTTTCCACATAATTCGCAGGCGCCTTTTTGGGAGCCTAGGAGACGTCCTTTTTTGAGATCATAGATTTCGATGCTCCAATCGTAAATCTGGGCTTCTCCCGAAAATCGGATGCGTATACCGGCATTGTCCCCAGAGCTTTGTCCCGCCTGAATCAGACAATCGATGGTAAAACAATGTTTTCCCTTTCCCAAATTCGCCTTATGAAGCGTCCAGTTTGGGCTTGCGTTGACGGTAGCTTGAATGTTGGAACGAAGGTCCTTTGCGATTTTAGCGTCGGTACCTTTGGCAATACTTGTCTGTAATTCAGCCAATGGAGCTGCTAGGAGCTGCGTTGAAAATAACAGGGAGAGCAAAATGGGTATTAATTGAATCTTCATCTCTAATCCTTTCAAAGGTTCGTTCAACCTATGAACCTTAAACGTTAGTAATTTCTACATGTTCAACTATTTGAATATTGTTTGCCAAAAAAGCCGTTGCGTTCTTAAGAAATCGTTCCGGATCATCGGTTGCAAAGAAGCGATATTGAGGCGGTATTTCTTCGCGTAAAATCCTTTCATTCATTAATACTTTCTCAAGCTGCTCGGCAGTTGCGTTCGAACAATCAAGTACTTTTAGGTCAGGAAAGTGTGTGTGTATAGAGCGTTCAATTACGTCACGAAGGATGGGATAGTGTGTACATCCGAGTAGCAAAACATCAATGTCGGTCTGTTCAAATGCATTAAAATACTCATCGACGATCAAACCTGTCACGCGATGATCTTTCCATCCTTCTTCGGCTAAGGGCACAAAAAGAGGGCAGGCAACTTGAAAGATGTTGGCATCTTTTCGAAATCCTTGGATAGCTTTTTCATAGCTCCCACTATTGACCGTCGCTCGGGTGCCGATGACGCCGATATTTCCGCTTCGGCTGGTCTGCACGGCATCTTCGGCGGTGGGTTCGATAACACCAATGACGGGAAAGTCGTAGGTTTCTCTGAGGTCTTCGTAGGCATGTGCCGAGGCCGTATTGCACGCGATAACGAGGGCTTTTATACCTTCTTGATCGAGCAAATGTGTGGCGTTACGCGCATACTTTTTAATCGTATTTGCTGAGCGGTTTCCATAAGGCACCCGTGCTGTATCGCCCAAATAAATGAGGGATTCGTTAGGTAATCGTTTTTGAATGGCTTCAAAGACGGTAAGTCCTCCGACCCCACTATCGAAAATTCCAATCGGCCTGTTATCCATTTCAATCCTTGCGCACAATCGAGTTGTCACTCTCGCTCAGACTTGGTACCATTAGTGCTGAAAAACCCAAACAATATTACGGCTAATAATGCAAATCGGCTTCAACAACGACGTACAATATCGTGGCAAAACCTTTCATATTCAGACCGAAGATCATGGCATCAAGATGGCGAGTATTGAAACTCAGATTTTTCATTCTGGCGCGATTTATGACACGAGCATTGTCTCCTACAAAAACCTTTTAGCCGATAGCGAAGAGGGGGAAGAAAGGGTGAAGCGTATTCGTTCCATGATGCAGGCGAATCATAAATCACTCTATAACAAGCTCATGGCCGGTGAGTACGACGCGTTTGCTGGACTTGAGCCTCTAGCCGATGACGAGGAAGCGGAATCGAGTGAATTTGTACCAAGCCAAGAGCGTGTGCCTGATTCGGCTCGAGCTTTTGAAAAAGGAGAAGAAGAATTTCCTGAACAGCAGGAAGGCGAACACGTCAGTCTGGCTGATATTCAGAAGAAACTTCAGGAGGACCAACGAGGGGTGGAAAAGGACGCGACCCCACCAAGCAAGTCAACGCCTATCAGTAATAAGCTAAAAGCTGCCAAAGAA
>JALSKP010000894.1 GCA_026988815.1 Myxococcales bacterium
CCATTCCCTTACCTGATTTTAGCGCATCCGGCGTTTTTGCCTATAGAGGGTGTTCGTCTTCCAAAGAAGATTTTGCTATTTCTGATTTAGTTGAGACATTCTTAGCGAGCTAAACTTAACACGAGGTTCTTATGCGCAAGGATGCGCCAAAAGTAGCCATCTTTCGTACCCAACTTGTACGCAAAGATCAGATCATTCTTGATGATATTTCTATCGAAATTGAAGCGAGGTCTTGGACCGAGATCGTCGGCATTAGTGGTGCGGGAAAATCAGATATTTTTTCCTATCTCTGCCTGCGTAAACAGCCCAAACAAGGACAAGTTCTTTTTGACGGGATGAATGTTGAAAAAATGGATAGGGATTCCACATCAGCGGCACGATTAGAAATATCGAGTTGCTCTCAACGTCCTCTTTTCCTTGAGCGTGAAAGTATTTTTCAAAATTTACGCCTTCCCCTTTTTCTGCGCGGAATTTCGGAAGCAGATATTAAAGACGAAGTGCTCAAAGCAGTGGATGCTTTCGAATGTGTTCATGACCTCAATTTGAAACTAAGTGCGCTTGATCCTGATGACAGATTGATGGTCGCCTTAATGCGAACCCTCGTTGGGAACCCCTCTTTGATTGTAATTGACGCGTTGCTCAACCGCCTTTCCCAAAGGCGCAAAGAAATTGCGCTAAAACAGCTTGCCTTCGCGCAAGCGGCGGGTGCCACAATTGTTCTATTGGGTCGACAAAAATGTGAGATCCCTGGTGAGTTAAATGTGAACGCTTTGGTTCATCGCTTAGATCGAAAGGGTCTTCACGCGCAAACATTATCCAACGTAGCAAAAATGCCCTCAATTAGGGGCAGGAGTGCAGCATGAATAATTTTCAACCGCTGAACAAGACAGGAATAAAGTCGTCAGTTTTTCTTTCTCTGTCTATTATTCTCCCTCTCATTCTCGCTATTTTTGCTATAGGAGTTTACGATTCTGGGGAATCGCGTTTTGCAACTCTTATTCTCACGCAGGGAATATCCAAAGAAAAGGTCGCCCTTCTTCAAAAGGATATTGAAAGTAAGACTTCTGTTTCCAATGCAGAGTTTTTTTCCTCGCAAGACGCAGCGCTTTTTCTTGAAAAAAAATCAAAAATCAATGTCGCCGATTTGGGAATTCTATCAACGGATCTACCACCTAGAATTCGTATCGAAGCTCAAGTTGGATATACCTTTGAGGGGGTCGCTGGTGACCTCCAAGAGATTCTTTTGAGTCCTGTTATTGAAACCTTTGTTGTTCCCGAAAAACATGATTTCTTTTTAGCTCCAGCATCCTTTGCCCTTTTTCTTTCTATCTTTCTTTTTGCACTCTTAACACCGCTGGGATGGCATTTTCTTGTCACCGATCTGCGCTTACATAGCGAAGAGTCGTTTCGGCGTATCGAGCTCTTAGGGGTCTTTGGTCGGCAGCAAAAAGAGATGCGAAATATCGAATTAGGTAGGGGAATCAAAGACGGCATTCAAGTCGCTATCATCTCTTTAGTGCTCCTCCTTTTCGCAGCGATGGGTGGTCATTTTTTGTTTCCAGCGATCGGTATTCAGTTTGAAGGTTCAATGATTATCTGGGGATTGATCATG
>JALSKP010000895.1 GCA_026988815.1 Myxococcales bacterium
ACTCCGAAGATGAAAGCGGAAATCGAATCGATTGTGATCCGAGTCCGGCCTTCGAATTATTCTCGAAAGGAATCCAATCCGCTGGTGTACTTTCCCAAAAGAGCGCAGCGTTGAGTTCCAAAGTAAGCATTTGGAGCTATGCAGACGCCTTAGGTACATCAAATTTTTCTGTACGCGCTCCCACCAAACTTCGAGCATCCTACTGCGCGATTTCGATTCAGCAGAAAGGGCTCACTTCCATTCCAACCTCGGGAAAAAAAGGGACCGATTTCGACCTGACTTTGGTTTATCGACATCGACCTGTCTTCCCGATCGTTAGAGCAATCTTCGGGAATATGAAAATTACGCGCACCACGAAAATGCGTTCTCATGTACCCCCCAATCATAATCTTCCGAAATAAGGATTAGTAATGAAATTTACCAATAAAAAAATAAAGGCGCTTCATCGCGACCAAAGCGGAGCGGTTTTCCTTCTCCTTCTCGCCGGTTTCTTGATTCTATTCATGATGGCGATGGTTTTGTACGACACTGGCGTTGCGGGTGGAGACAAGACGGCCGTACAAGTTTCGGCGGACAGCGCAGCATTTTCTCAATCGGTGGTTAAGGCCCGAACCATGAATGCGCTTGTTTACGCAAACATCATTAAACGTATGTACTACTCCTATGTGGCGACCTACACCACGGCGATGACCGCGTTAACGGCCTGGGTGACGACGAATATCGTTCTGTGTTTTTTTGAGGTTGTTCCCTCTTGCAAAGAGGCGGTTCCAGCTACCTTGATTCTTGTTTCCGAACTCGCCGAAATGGGGAAAACAGTTCTCCCAAGTTTTGATAAAATGGGGCAAGAAATTGAAGCTTTAGATGAGCACCAAAAGTACCTCGTTTCGGTTACGCCGTGGTGGAGTTACTTGGAGTCGTTTTCACGTGGCCGTCAAAATGGCGCGATGGTGACAGCCAATTGGCCTCCACCTCCATTTGCTGCAGATGGCGCAAAGGACATCGCGGTGGGTTGGGCAAGTAAAGTAGATAGTACTTTAGGAAGCTCGCTCATCGATCGCTTTCCCTCGGTTACGACACGTACTGACGCGCTACCGGTGGAGAAGAATAGCGATACGGATAGGTATTGCTCCCAGTACCGGCTTTCAACAGAACACCTCCTACATACTTTCCAGCTGGTCACCATGTCGGACGACACCAGTCAAGAACTCAATCTATTGTGGAAGGCTGCGTTAACGCTGGTCCTAGGTGCGATGACGACAGGCGGATGTAGCGCTGCCAACCTTGCTTTCAAAGATCAGGGGTATTTGGATATGCGTATTCCTTCTCGCCTGAGTTCAGATAAAAATGAGTGGGCCCAATCAACATCAAACGTCGCTTTGGCCTACCGGCCGCGTGCGGGACGTAATGATGACAAAGGAAATAGAAAGAAATACGGATTCCTAAAAAGTAAAGACGCCTCCTTTTTACACAAGGCGCTCTACAGAAATGAAGGATATTTCGCTTTAGCGCGAAGCGAAATCGTTTATAAAAAGACGGACCTTATACCCTTAAATTTTGGTAAACTTGGCAACGAAATAATCGGAAAGCTTACGACCACCCAATCGCCCGATATGTGGTCTCCACAATGGATGGCAAAGGGACGTCCCTTCATGATGCCTGGTGAAAGTATGGGGGCATCGGTTAACGGAGATGTGGGTTTGAATACGATCGTTAATGACAGTCTGCCTCTTCTTGTTGTGATGAGTTCGATCGGCTTGGCGACGGAAAAGAACGCAGGTCTTTCATCGTCTATTGGTGATTTCGCCTACCTGCTCCGTCTCGGCGCGGGATTTGATAAAGAAACAATACACGGTATATCGAAATGAAAAACATTCTATCTAAAGTTCATCTTAACGAAAAAGGGGCCGCGCTTACTGAATTTGTAATTGGTCTCCCCATCTTTCTGTTAATTTTTTCTGGGATTGTTTCAATTTCCCAATTGAGTCAGGCAGGTATAGGGACGATGGTTACGGCCAATCATAAACTTTGGGTGGCCTCTCAGGAAGATTCAATTGCCAATGCAACGCCTGTGGCGGTTGTCGGTGGAATCGGCCGTGATGCACTTTTTGGAGACTTCAAAGCCGACAGTCTTTTAAGCACGGGCGCCCAAGCGGGCGGGATTTATTTCGATGCATGGGCGAAAAATAAAGTTGCATCGATCATTCCCGGAGCGCCGGGAGAGGACGTCAATCCAGTACGGACCATCGGCGAGATTCACGAAAACTTCACAGACGAATCTCCGGCGCAAAATCTTTTGGATGATAATCTACTCGATCCTAACGTGAGCGCGGAAATGCCAAAAGGGGAAATCGGCGCGCTTCTTGGGGGAATTGCCAATAAGTTACTCAACGTGTCTGGCGTCCGCCTAGGTTTTGTAACAGGTATTCGATACGGAGAAAGACGTGTTGTTCAAAAAGAAAAAAAGGTCGTGACCTCGTTTGGATCCTATTCAATCCCTGAGATGAGTTTGTCTCTTCCGATCAATACAGAACCGACCCATCGCGTGTATGCGGTAACGATGGTGCGCCTTCAGCACTCGCAGTACTCCCAACTTGATTCTATCCTCGAACTCACCAAGAAGCCGGATATGGACGGCGCCCCCGACTGGGGGACAGAGGAAGTAAAGCGAAGCGAGGCCGATGAACGCGATAGAGAGAAAAGGGCGACCGAGGAGTGTCAGAATACCGCGGTAGATGAGCACCGAAAAAATTGGAAACAGAGATGTGAAGAACGCAGCGGGAAAACATGTAGAGAACGTGATTTCCCTTCTAATGGAAATCCAAGCGACACGGGGAATTTAACAGGAGCGAGGATCGACGCACGGAAAAAATGTAAAGAAGCGCGCAACAGAATCCGCCAAGCGTCGAAAAGGAACTAAGTACACCTTTTAAAGGAATTCCAAATGACGACCTACTTAAAGACCACGATTAAATTTTTTCTTACTTCAACACTCATTCTCTTTATTGCGATGATTTTTCTGATCGCAAATCCACAAAAGAAAGGCATCACCGATGCAAAAGCCGATATTTATTCCTTCACAGGCATTGATCATAAACGTGATTTTGATCGCGCTATTGAGTCCCTCGGGATTCGTCCTCGCGCCTACAATTTTAACGGAAACACAATGTACTTTGGAACCAGCCGAATTGAAGGTTCTAGGTCGGCGCGTGAAACGGCGATTTTCGTTCAAAACCAAATGGTAGAAAAAGGAATCAATACGAAAAATTATCTCTTTGACGCACCTGGGGAAGCGAAGGGAAGGGAAGAGCAAAAACAAATTCGAAATGTATCAGCGGCGATGATGAAGGGGGAACTGGTTCCGATTCGTCGCGACGATCAAGTCTACGAGATGGCTTCGCTAGTTGGATTGCCAAATCTAGATGAAGTGAAAAAAACACTGAGTAAAAAATCTGGAAATAGTAAATCGATAGACGAATTCTCGAAGGGATATCGGTACGTCGAAGTCCGGCAGAAACCAGGATCTAATGTTGCCGAGATTTTAGCCGTATGGACGCAGGATGATTTTGATTCGAGAAAAATGAAGAATACAGGCGACCTTCGTCAATCCCCCGCCGACACTGAAATTCCATCCTGTGTAGGGTGTAGAAGGGTGCGCAGAGTAGAAGCGCTCGATAAGGCGGAGCCGTTCAATTTGAATAAGTGGACCACCAACGCTGGGGTCGCTCAAACCTACCGATTTTACGAACGCGCGATGACCAATCGGGGGTGGAATGTTTCATCAAAGCAGAAGCTGCTCTCCAAAATGTCAGAAAGCATTCCTGAACTAGGACATCTTAGGGGCAAGCGTTTGTCCTTGGAAAAAGCAGGGAAGGCGATTGAGATTACACTAATACCAAGAGCAAATGGTGGAACTAATATTCTTAGTATCGAGCAATATAACGATACTCAATCCAATTGAAGTCGACTCATATAATGTTTGATAGCTTGTTGGTTTACTATTTAGTCGAGGGTTAGCGACATCCATTTTGCCATCAGAGTTGGACGACTTTTTATTCCAAGCTTTTGATAAACTCGAATCACATATTGGTGGATGGACTTTTGGGTTACCTTCATCGACTCGGCGATTTCCTTTTCTGGCTTTCCAGTGAGTAAATGTAGAAAGGTCTCTCGCTCGCGCTTGGTAAGTGTTTTTTGACCTTGGAGAAGGCCGTAACTAAACGCGATCCGCCAAGATTGCGCGCCAAGGCCATCGATGATTTCTTTGAGCAATTCCAAGCATTCTTTTTCAAAAATACCATCGCTTGGGTGACGGTCAAAACCCATATGAATTTCCACCTTTGGGCTGAGCGAATGAACGCCGATGATTCTATCGCACGAGTTCGCGGCCTGCATTAATTCCCACGCCCGGGTGTCTTCCAACTTAAGATCGCCTAATAAATCGCGGGCATTGGTAACGCGATGGGATCCCGCAAGCCTTGAGTTTTTGATCGTAAACGCATCGTGGACGTAAAGATCTTCTTTGATCCATCGTTCCACAATCTCGGCCGATGCTTCGTCCATGTAGGGATCATAGACTTTACGAACCCGCCAGCCACCAATCGGATCGTTGTCCGGTATTTTGTCCAGTTTATGGGCGACAACCAACCATGCTGAGTGAGCGTCAAAGACAACCGAGGCGCTTTCTAGAAAGAAATGCAGCAGGCCATCGGGATCATTGATCGGGTGATCCGCGCATTTTGAAGTAAGCACGCCATACTCTCGCCATAAATTCTGCATGCGAACCTTGAAGAAATTGAATGTGAATTAAATTGATACCTTAAGGTAACTTGCGCAGAAATTGCACAATTGTCAATCTGGCCACAACCTAATTTAAAACAAACAATTTCGCGTCAAGGTTTTCATGCGCCCTTTTTATCCCTTTTTATTCATTTGTCTTGCTCTGTTTGGATCCTGCGATTGCGGCGGAAGCATCAAAGCAGGAGATCTTCCTGATCCGATTACCAGCGAAGCTGCACCCAGTAATGCGATCGTTTTGGGCGACCAAGGCTCTTGTGCCACCGACTACGATTGTAAAGCCGGTAATTATTGTTTCCAAGGGCTGTGTGCCTTTGCGTGTTCGGAGATGATTTCATGTAGACAAGGCGCGTGCGACGAACGAGGACGATGTATTAAGGGACAAGCGCTCCATGAAAATGGACAAACCCATGATGCCGTCACGACGCACCGACGAATGAAACGACCGCCTACTATATTGACGTCGATGGCGATGGATACGGCGTAACCTCTCGGCGCTTTTGTGCGCTCTCGGCACCAAGCGGATACGCGAATAATGCTGGTGATTGTAATGCAGTGTGGGTACCTTTACGGTCGCCTCGAACGGACATAGCTATTCCGGCGCAGATCAATACCCCACCAAAGGCGAGCGCTGCGAGGGCTACGATAATAACTGTAATGGAACGATAAACGATGGATGTCCCAAAGATTACTCCTTCTCAA
>JALSKP010000896.1 GCA_026988815.1 Myxococcales bacterium
TCCATATTCCAACCTTTCTTTTGAGAAGTCTTTCTGGGGAGGGTTCTGCAAAACTGCTTCCCCTTAATAGTAAGATTCCATTCATGCTTAGTATCGGAACCGGGATCGTTGGGACGACACAAATCGCCTCAAGCCCCCACTTTTTATCTGTCGAAAGTGGCTTTCTGATTACACCGCGCTTTGGTGATGCTGACTTTCCAGAGTTGGAATTGCCCTTTCTCTATCTAAGAACCGCATCCTACCATGTCCCGGTTTCTGTCAAAGGAAGTCTCACCTTAGAAGGCAGGCTTGTTTACGATTTCTATTATTCCCTACAACAAACAGGAATGCTCGCACCAGGTTATGGGAATGGAGCGTTTGCGTTAGAACATTCCGGAAAAGTGATGTGGAGGCCGCATGAAAACTTCGAGCTCATGGCTGGGGTCATCGCAACGCTAAATCGTTATCCGCGGCAGACACGGCTCAATCTCTTTCCGCTTTTTGACATCCGTTTCGCATTTTAACATTCGAGTCAAAAAAACGACCCCAAAATTGCGGGGATAAATGTGCGACTCTGTGGTCGCCCAAAGCGAAAGTAGGGTGCGACCCTCTGTGGTCGCCCGCACGTCCTTATATTTACAATCGAATCAAGGGTATACCCAAAGGGCACACGACCACACCCCGGTTGGTTCCCTACATACCGGAGAGATGGATTTTGAGACAAAAAGACGGCCTCCTTGGCTGAGATAGACGTTAAAACTTAGGCCGCTTCGCGGTCACAAATTTCTTCCTCAAGCTCGGCACGAAGTTCATCTTTAGTCGGTACTTCGCCGGATTCTCTTTTCTCGATCCTTTCTTCAGCCCATTCACGAAGAGACTTCGCTTTATCGTCCAAAGACTGTCGAAGAAAATCCAGACCCAAATATTTTTCGCCGAGAATGTAGGCACGTTTACGAACGGCCGTATCAGGCAAATCGGCAGCACGCTTCAATAAACGTACAGCAAATTCTTCTTCGATTTCGTTCCAACATTCGTCCAGCAAATCAAGAGCACCACTGGCAACCTGGTCTCCGCCGTAATCGCGAACCGTTCCTGGTTTAAGAAGCTCTTTCAACAACTCTTCAGAACTCTGTCCCAATCGAGCAAGCCAAACAACGGCACGGCGTCGAACATTACCCGGCAAAAAGCGGATGCTAAGACGATCTTTTTCGTCGGGAGAGGTCTCGATCGGATGATCAAACTTTCCACGTGGAAAAGGAATGGCATTGGCCACAACGAGTTCACAAATCCGACGTCTTAATTCGGCGTCAATTTTGTCCATCTCCATGACGTAGTCAAAAATTTCTTTTCCTTGAGGGCCGATAGCCTCTTTGGCGGTCAACACCATGAGCACAAATTCAGCCGCTTCTTCGTGAGATACTTCTGGATGTGCCAAAAGGCCATCAAGAGCAGGAAAAATAAAATCTGTTGATTCAATATAGCTTTTAGTTAAGCGGGGTAGCCAAACCAAGCCTCGACGGAGTCCAATAAAATCGTCCCGGCTTAGAAGGTCGTTTGCACCCAACCAAGCCGAAAGTTGAAAAAGTCCTGGTCCAGGCTCTTGGCCTTGATCGAGATGAACATTGATCTGCAAAACAGCGTGACAAAGTCGCTCTTTAACGCCCATCGTAATACCGGACGCGTTAATCACACGTCGGGCAAATAGACCTAAATAATAGGGGTATTGGAGATACCTCCAAAGTTTGTCGTCAGAACTATTTGCGACGGAATATTCGGTTCCCTCCACTAGTGCGGTGTTTGCCATTTCAATAAGACGAGGTGTCTCGTCTTCCGAAGCTTCAAGATGCCGTTGCAGAAATGTAGTTGTATCCACTTATACCTCATAAAAAAACATATGGTCGGACATTGAGGGGCAAATGCCCAACAATTCCACGGGCTGATAACATTCTGAATCACTGAATTCAACTTTTTGTCGAATTTCCTATGGATGTTCCCGATTTTTTCTATAATTTGCTATACTCTTGCGTCAAGAGAAGGGAGCCGAGTATGAGTGAAAACGAGACAATAATCGAAGAACTAGCCAAGAAAGAAAAGGCTAGAATGCTACGTATACTGGCCATTTCCGCCGTTTTAGCTTTGTGTATAACGGGGGCTTTTATCTACATTGCTAAAAATTCTGATACCGTTTTTAAACCTAATCTAGACATTGAATCCGGTGAAAAAAATGTTCTTAAAGACACCAATGATCCACAATGTCGAGCAATTATCACCTCCGCTAAACAGATCGGTGTAGAATTTAAGGCCATCGACCCCGATCTTTCAAAAACACTTATCGACGGTAAGGAAGGCGAGGTTCGCCCACTGTTAGCCAAAGTATCCGCCCTCAAATTAAGATTGGCCGATATTAAAGATAGCGTTCCTTCGGCGACCTTCAGAGATTTTGAAACCAAATCTGCATCTGGCGTTCAAAACGAACTCAACGCCTGGTTCAAACATGTTGATACGCATTTTTTCTTTCTCGAACGTTTGGCTAACGAACATTTGGCCGAAATCGAAGTCAAAGAAAAAACCGAAGGTACAATCGTCGTTGATAAAGAGTCCAAAAAAACCAAATACAAAAAAACGCCTCGTCAGCGTTTAGATGGCGCCCTGCTGGCTATCAATGAAGCCTTCCAAAGCTTTCGTGTCTGGCATACCGGCAGTCTACATCCCTGTGGTGCCGCGTCGAAGGACGAAACCCCATGGGCCCCTTCGAAATAATCCCTCTAAAAGCCATTATGTTAAAAACAATACCAACTCGATTTCTTCTTTTTTCATCTCTTTTTCTCGTGCTCTCTATTGGATGCGGTGGATGTGATGAGCAAACACAACCTCCCTCAAAGGATGCCGCTGATACAGGCAAAGACAGTTCTCCAGACAGCGACGTAACGAAAGTTATTTGTGAACCCGACACCATCGTACGTTGTCCTTCTGAAAATACCGCAGCTATCGAAAAATGCTCACCCGATGGAACCAAAACCTTCCAAGCCTCCTGTCCTACCGTCAATGGACCTGCCGTTTGCCGAGACAAAGAATGCGTAAGCGTAACCTGTATCCCCAACCAAAAACGATGTTTGGAAGACGGCGAGCGCGAACAATGTAATCCGCAAGGAACGGCGTGGCAGGCATTGGATTCTTGTTCGGGTTCGGCGCGTTGTGAGGCCGGAAATTGCCTCGACCGTTGTCAAATTGCAGACTTGAATCGCAGCTATATTGGCTGCGAATATTGGGCCGTTGAACTCGATAACGCACTTCTCAATGAAGAGGGCGAACTGGGGCCTGATGAAGAGCCACCCTATGCCATCGTTCTGGCCAATACGGCCACAGATTATGATGCATTGGTTACTATTTTTTCGGACACAGGAGAAATCGCCCAGGCTGACGCATCACGTTTGGTTGGCTCCGATGTTCAATTTCCGGGTGTGGAATTGGTAACGGTCAAAAGTCAACTCGTCGATCAAAATGGGGTCAAATTATTGGATGTTTCGGGGCCTGTGAAAAACATTCCCCTTCCTCGCCAGTCCATTCTCACGATCATCCTTCCCACCCGCCGTCTTCCTTTTAAAGAATCTTCACTTAGTAAAAGCGCTTACCGTGTTCTTTCTTCCCAGCCGATCGTTGCCTATCAATTCAATCCCTTGTGTTGTAATTATAACTTTACAAATGATGCCAGTTTGCTCCTCCCTAAAAGTGCGTTAACGAACGATTATATGCACATGGGATATGAGGTTTGGCGTCCGCGCTTTGGGGATACCTCTTATTCGGCAACCATGACCGTGACAGCGACCGAGCCCGATACGAGAGTAACGGTGACCCTGCGCCCGTCAACGAAAGGGGCATCCTTTCCTGACATTCTGTATCCAAATAGCAGCGCACGAATCAATGGACCTAACGAACAAGGTGTTATCACGGCCACCCTTCAACCCCATGAAGTTCTCAATCTTGGTGCCCGAGCACGCGATCACGATCTCACCGGCGCCCGCATTTCTTCCACCAAACCTATCTCTGTTTTTGGAGGACACACCTGCGCTTTTGTACCCGATGGAAACGCGGCATGTGACCATCTTGAATCCCAACTTTTCCCTCTTGAAACGTGGGGTCGGCGCTTTTTTGCAGCGCCCTTAAAAATTCGTGGAAACGTCGCTGAGACCACATTAGAGGGAACCTATTTTAAATTTCTAGCCTTAGAAAACCAAACGGAAATTTCCACAGGAATAAATCTCGATTATCGACAAGATGTCAACGTGCTTCGCCAAACCAGCGGAGCAGTAAAGGCTTGTTTGGATTTTTCTTCCGACCCAGCCGGAGGAAAGTTTACCCTCGACGCCGGGCAGTCTTGTGTCATCGGCTCGAAAAAACTCTTCGTCGCAGAATCTGGAAAACCACTCATGGTGGGCGCCTTCCTGTCCGGTCAAGGTAGTGTTGAAGACAATCCTGTTTTTGGTTCCCACGCGGGCGACCCCGCCTTCTTTTTAGTGCCACCTGAAGAACAGTTTCGATCAGAGTATTCTTTCCTTACCCCACCAACCTATTTCGTAAGCTATATTACTGTTGTCATGCAGCCCGGATTTTCAATTTTCTTGGATGGTGTGGAACTCAATCTTACCGATTTCGATTACGAAAACTTAGAAGACACGGGAATTGCAAGAGCGCATATTGCTGTTGAACCTGGGCCGCATTTTATCACCAGTCAAAATCAGATTCCCTTTGGCCTCATCGTCTATGGATATGATGACTTCGTGTCTTATGCCTATACCGGCGGTCTCAACTTAACGAAATTGAACGAGCTCTAAGGAATCAGGATAAAATTAATCGAAAATACGCTCTAGAATTTTTTCCGTGTCAGCATCTTTTATGATAGGTAAGCAAATGGCTGTGGTTCTAGACAATGCAACGAATTTTCCGTTTGCATTGCAAGTTAGATTGTACTGAAATGAACATTCACACGGGTAGACCTCAGGAAGAGGCATACTTCCACCTCCTTGAGCCGTACACGTCGTTTTCTGCGACACGTCTTGTGTCGCTGTTTCCCCTTTCGAACACGCTGAACCTACTTGGGAGGCGCCTAAAGTAAACACTGCGGTCCCCTTTTTCTTCTTACCTTTATAAACAAGAGTAACATTTAATTTCTTCTTTTTCAGTTTCTTTTTTACCTTTGATTTTGCCTTTGTCACTTTTGCCGTTTTGTTTTGAGCCGACAAGCTAAATGCAAAGAATGCTAAAACAATAAAAATAAGGTACGAAATTTTTTTCATGTGATCCTCCTCTGGATATCTGTTCAGATACGAGCGTAATACCGTACCCGTTATACTACCAAAAGTTGGGTCTCATTTTCTCCGCCGCGTGTCCATTGAAATAATCAAATATTTCAATGACGAAATAGTGTGATCCTTTTCGGTGGGATTCTGATCCCCTCTCCCTCTGGGGGAGGGTTAGGGTGGGGGACTTCGTTTTAGCTTGTGGGTTTATTGGCTTCG
>JALSKP010000897.1 GCA_026988815.1 Myxococcales bacterium
TATTGTCGATACGGGTGCATCAATGGTGGCCTTGAGTGAAGGTTTTGCAAAATCGCTCAATTTGACGAAATCAACAAGCGTACTCATTCAGACTGCAAATGGTACCGCAAAGGCCTACCCCGTGCGTTTGGACGACGTAAAATTACAAGGACTTGAAGCCAAGTTTGTTCGAGGTGTCATTGCCACCGACCTTGGTGATATCGATGGGCTATTGGGCATGAGTTTCCTCTCTCGCTACGACCTTCAGATCGAAAAAAACGTGCTCAAAATCCGTAGCCGATAGTTCCCTTCAAAATCCTAGGATGTGGGTGATGGGATGTTGCGAGTCGAAAACGAGGAAACGCGACATTGGATGTTAACAATCTTAAATACGAAACCTCCTACAATGTTGGGTTTCGTCGTTGCTCCGTCAACCGCAACCTACAAATCAATTAGAAAGATTATTCAAGAAGGGTGCGATAAACCTCTAGGGTTTTTTCGGCGCACTTTTTCCAGGTCTGCTTCCTTGCATGTTCATCGCCTTTTCGTTTCAGTTCCAGAGCAACGGAGGGATGCATTGCCTCGGAAATGGCGCTGCTTAGCGCGTCTTTTTCGGCGGGATTAAAAAGATAAGAGGCGCCTGAGGCCACCGATCGCATCGGTTCCAGATCCGAAACCACCGTTGGGATACCGGCCGCCATTGCCTCCAAAATAGGCAAACCAAAACCTTCCACCAAGGAGGGAAATACGAAAAGTGCGCTGTGGGCTAAGGTTCTTTTTAGTGCATCATCGTCTAACATACCGGCCAGGAAAATTCGATTTTTATTGGGTAGGGAATCGAGGTGGTCTCCAAGCCCTTCGCAATTTCCGATCAAGACCAGGTTAACATTAGGGAGGTTTAAACTATCGAAACTATCGATGAGCAAACGAATGTTTTTATAAGGTTTATCGTTTCCGATCGCGCAAATATATTTGGCGCCACCATGCGTGTATTTTCTGACCAAATCACTCTTTTTCGTGGTCGCAAAAAAACTCGAATCCACACCGTGTCCAATAACTGTCATTTTCTCTCGAGGAATCCATTCGGTGGCTCGCTCAGCGGTTGCATCCGACACGCAAATAACGTGGTCGGCTCTACGAAGAGAATCGGGAATGGCGGTCTTGGCAAAAGCTTTAATCGTCATCGCTTTAAAAGCCGTTGGTTGAGAACTCTTTGCGTGATCGATCCAGATCGTATCATGAAGGGTGATAATAGCAGGGCAGTTTACCTTCAGCTTACGTGGCGTGATATGAAAAAAACTGTGAAAAAGTGAAGGAGAGATGTGTTTGGCAATCGCATTTATTGAACGATGGGCGTGAAGATAATCCACGACATTCCCAATTTTCTGCTTGACCCCATGAACGTCGAATCTGCCGATTTGCGCTGGACTTTGCATGTTTTGCAGGGACGAAAAATGAAAATCGGATGCGCTCTCAAGTTCGCTCATGGCCACCATTAAGGATTGAGCATAGCGCCCAATCCCAGCTCTTTGAGGCGTGATATTGCGTGCGTCTACGAGAACTCTATTCATCTTTTTTTCTCGGTCGATGAATCTCTTCAAAAGCCTCAAGGGCTTGTTCAGCCGTTCGACGCCAACTAAATTCCGACGCCCGACGGAGTCCTTTTTGACGCATCTCGTCGTGATGCTCCTCGTCTTCAAAAAGCTCTCGGAGGGCCGTCGATAGGGCCTCGCGCGACTCGGGGTTGACTTGAACACTGCCCGATCCGCCGACCTCTTTTAGGGCACCGCGATCGGAGGTCAGAACCGGCGTTCCACACGCCATCGCCTCCAAAGCTGGTAAACCAAAGCCTTCATAAAAGGAGGGGAAGAGGAAAACGTGAGCCGCACTATAAAGCGCCAGAAGAACCTCGAAAGGAACGTGTTCTAAATGAATAAAGCGTCCATGCATGCGTGAATCGTTTCTCAATTTAACGAAGTCAAGGCCTGGTCCCCGCTGAAAACGCCGAACCAAAACAAAAACGATATCGGGGTCATTTGGAAAAGCATCAAGGAAGGCACGAAGCGCACCCGCATGATTTTTATAAGGCGAGCCTTGGCCAACAACAAGCACAAATTTCTTTCCTGGAGGAATGATATTTCGTAAAATTCTTGCGCTCTTTTCGACGTCCATTGGTGTAAAAATCGGGTCTACGCCATTGTAGGTCACCTTCACTTTTCCTTTCATTCCCGGAAAATAGTCTTCAATGGCCTCTTTGGAATGACGAGATACGGTGAGAATTCCAGCAGCATCTTGAACTGAGTCGGGAATAAACTTTCCGTAAAAGGAGCCGGTTAGAATTTTTCTCCATTTTGAATCCGTACAAAATCCACGGTCGATAAGCCACATAATGTCGTGGAGGGTAAAAACCGATTGAAGGGGTAGGTTTTGGGGCAGAATATTGAAAGGGGAATGGAAGAGCTCGACGCCTGTAAAATCAATTTTCTTATTGAGTTGATAGCGCGTTCGAATCGAGTTTGGCGCGGGCTTGTAAACTTGGCAATCTATGCGTTCATCTTTAAAGGGCTCGGGTTGACTCGGATGGGTTATCAAACGAAGACGCAAATCCTTGTTAATTTCCAATAAGTTTCCAATTAGATGTTCTGTATATCGGCCAATGCCGCTAGTCTGCGTTTGAATATATCGAGCATCGATCATGATACATTTCAACGACGCGGTTGGATCGATTGACTTACTTTGAGGTTTTTCATTGGACATAAAATCAGCTGAAAATAAAAGTGTTCACCGGCTCGTCCGGCGTTATTTCGAAGGCTTCTTAGCACCTAAAGCCGGTTTCGTCTTTGGATTTTGTTTCCTTCTTACGATCTTTTCCGTTTGGATTATTGCGACGCAATGGAATATCAATAGTGACTTCAAGGCTCTTTTGCCAGCGGACTCCAAAGCGGCGCAGGCGATGGGCGAGGTAAGTGACCGAATTGGTTCGGGTTCGGCGCTCTTCGTCGTCATTGACTCACCGGAAAGGGAGGCCAATCGACGTTTCGCCAAGGTTCTTTCTGATCGACTGTTGGAACGAAAATCAGTGGCTCTTGCCCATTACCACAACGATAAAACCTTCTTCGAGAAAAACCAGCTGCTCTATCTAAGTGTGGAGGACCTTAAGAAACTTCGTCAACGCTTAAAGAAAAAAATAAAGAGCGAAAAGCGAAAAGCCAATCCACTCTTCGTTTCCTTGGGCTCGGTAAAAAAGAAAAAAACATCTGGCGCGTTTATCGAAACCGATGATTTGGGAACCGATAAAAGAGTCTCGGCACAACACGATTATAAAACCTATCTTGAATCGTCGGACGGATATTCCTTGACGATTATTGTTCGTTTTGTGGAATCCTCCACAGATCTAAATGCCACGAACGCCCTGTTGGATAGCGTCAAAGATTTGGCCGAAAGCCTCAACCCGACAAGCTACCATCCGCAAATGAAAGTTGAATATGGCGGCGGTTTGGTGAGCCGACAAAAACAATATAAATCGATCGTAAATGATATCATCACCTCGGCAGGCTTTACCCTCTTCGGACTCTTCCTTGTTTTGGGTTTGTACTTTCGACGGCTACGGGCGATTTTTCTTGTTCTAACGCCCTTGATCATGGCCATTCTTTGGACGCTCGCGACAGCCTTTCTTATCTTCGGCGAGCTAACGATCATTACGGTTTTCATTTTTGCGATTCTTCTTGGACTGGGCATCGATTTTGCCATCCACCTCCTCGCAAGCTACGACAAAGAACGGGTAAAGAACGAGCCTGTGGAAGCTCTTATTTTAACCTATGCAGGAACCGGAAGCGCGACCGTCTACGGAGCGCTCACCACCTTTGCAACTTTTGTTGTTCTCTCCTTTGCGCAGTTCCGCGGGCTTTCCCAATTCGGCGTCGTGGCGAGCCTGGGGGTGATCTTCAGCTTAGTTGCAATGTTTACTATGTTACCCTCTTCCATTTTGGTTCTCAATCGTATCCGTCCGATGAAGGTCAAGCAAAAAGACGCTACAGGAGACTATCAAACCCTTACCTCATGGTTGCCGCGAAGCTCAATCGTGGCCGTTATTTTAACCATCGCGATGTCAGGTTTTGCGCTCTCGCATATCGGTGATCTTCGTTTTCAAGAAAACTTCAAACGTATTGGAAAAGTTCAATGGCCTTGGAAAACTAAACTTACCCAAGCGCAATCGGCTCAAAAGAAAGCCAAAAGAGCGGGTAAAAGACGCGCAAAATTCACGCTCAAACACGCAAAGCTCATTCGAGAAACGATGGACCCAAGTACTTTTAAAAGAGAACGTCTTCAAAAATCGGTGGGTAAAAAATACGCAAGTGCGGTGGGAAAACAGCAAACCTCAACGCCCACAATCATGCTTTTTGATGATAAAAAATCCACCCGAAAGGTTCACAAAGAAATGCTTGAGCGTATTAACGCGGGCAATCTTAAGGCGATTAAAGCAGCCAATTCAATCTACGCTTTTACCCCAGGGACGGTCGAAGAACAGAAACCTAAACTTGAAGAAATTGGTAAAATTCGTGCCCTTTTAGATAAAGAAGGTACAGCGTTTCTCAGTAAGAAAAACAAGAAGAACATAAAAAAACTGCGCGAAAAATTGGTCGACAAACCCGTTAGGATTTATGACCTCCCGGCTTGGACCAAGCGTCTTTTTAAAGAAGCTGGTCCAAAAGCCAAACCCGCGCATGAAGGCGAGGACTTTGCGTTCGAATACACCATCTTCGTGAACGAGTGGGGCGAATCAATGATCGGTGCCCATGCTCGTAGATTCTTGAAAGCCATCACATCCTTGGCCGAGGGCACAGGGGAAAACATTCGTGTGGGTAGCCAATCCTTTATCTATGTTTCAATGTTGGATGAAATTCAAAACGACGGAAAGCGCATGATGCTTATCGCATTGGTTGTAGTCTTTTTACTTCTCATCGTCGCTTTTCGTTCTTTTATAAAAGCTGTCGTCGCCTTTTCGCCCTTGCTTCTCGGCGCCACATGGATGTTTGGTTTACTCCCTTATCTGGGCATTCCGCTGGACTTTTTTAACGTCATTATTCTTCCGGTCGTTATTGGAATCGGGATAGACGACGGCGTGCATTTTTACCATCGCTATCTCGAACTCAACCGAAGCGGGGCAGAATATGCCCTCGCCCAAACCTGGAGAGAGGTAGGATCTGCGGTTGTCATGACCTCGCTCACCTCCATCATTGGATTTGGTGGACTGGCGGTAACGGGGCATTTCGGTTTGAAATCGATTGGGTATGTTGCCATCTGCGGTATTCTGACGACCCTTGCTGCAACGCTCTTGGTGATGCCTACAATATTGTATTTTTCGGAAAAGTGGAAAGTAAACTCAGTTATCAAATAACCAAGGTCCCAGCAGCGGTGGCTACAATCCACTTTCCATTCCTCAGAAAAGGATCACTAGCACGTTCACGACTAAGTTAGTGTGATCCATATCAGCGGGATTTTG
>JALSKP010000898.1 GCA_026988815.1 Myxococcales bacterium
GAATGCCACGAAAACCCTCTCTAATTTGATTCAACTTGAGAGATTCTCGACGGCGGGTAATTCCGCCGATAACACCTTTGGCGGGAGAAAGCTGGCCCTCGATAATATTATCGCTATCGCTGACAAGCTCTTTGATGCGGAGATTTTTCTGGGCCACATCGAACCATAAAAGAACAACGCTATGACAATCTAAACCCGTTTTTAGTAAAGAAAGAGACAAAAACACGCTTTGATTAACGGCGTTAACGGCGCGGCGGTTAACGACCTCGCGAGTGCGTTCCCGCGATGTTGTGACCTCACCTAGCATGTGTAAATTCAGCTCTTGGGCTTCCCTCAAAGCTTTTTCTGCCTGAGGTTCTTCGTCCTTCTGAAAGAGCTTTTTTCGCAACTCAAAGGTTCCCGAAATCAAAGAGGCCGACGCAGCGAAAAGGAGGGTAAAAATGCTGCCTATCGCAAGATCAATCGGTGGAGTTTGAAGCTGAGTAAATGCGACAACGGAGAGGCTAAGAGAAATCAGTGTTATAAAAACCAACGCCTTTCGTTCAGCGAGGATACCTAAAAGCGCGAGCAGAAGAAAAATGAGGGGTGAAAGTCCGGGCGACATTGTGGCCGCGATATGGGTTCCCAAAATGAGCACGAGCCCAACTTGTAAATCTTGCAACCAATGTTTTTCTTTCTTTTGAAAGCTAAAACGTAGACCTAATGCGGCCACGATTGAAAGAGGGAGGGCTGCCCACTGAATATAGGTTGGGGATCTCTCTGCTAATCCGAGAAGGAAAAGAAGGCCTAAAAAAAGAGACACGAGGCTCCAGAAAGAAAGGGGTTGAACCTTTCTTTTTCCGGGGCGATTTATCGTAATTGATCGAGTGGACATTAACCCTCCTTGGTCGTCGTCCGATGAACCTTAAGGCACGTGAGGAATCTCCTTCGCGTTTGCCTTTTTGACTATTTCTTCTAAGCGTTTACGTTGTGTTGGCTCTAAATCATCGTCCTTGATAGCCAACCTAAACACCGCTTCTTTCGTTTCTAATTTCATTTTGTTGAGTACAGAAGCTAAGTCGGCAATTTGGGTTTTCACTCCGCCAACGTTAATCGAATCGACCTTGATCACAACTTCGACTTCCACTTCTTTTACGGAATCATCGCGTCGAAACTGGTAGATCTTCTCCCCTTTTTTTATGAGTGGTGCAACTTCCCGAGCACGACGTTCGATAAACCTAGGATCCGTCCGAATAGCCGCTATTTCGAGTTGAAGCTTTTTATTCTTCTCATCCAAAGCTGTATTTTCGGCACGTAAACTCACGAGATCTTTTTCCATAATAACGGCTTTTTCACGATTCGGATGAGACATCACCCAGTACACAGCGGAACTGAGGAGAAAAATCGAACCAATAACCCAAAGTGATAACTTCATTTCTTTGCTTCTTGTTGCTCTATGTCGAGTTTAACAAAGGCGATCGTAGCTGCAAGTTTTTATAAAACAAATCTCAGAACCGTATTTATCGAAAAAGGGAGGTAGATCGCGATATTCACGTTATTGTTCAGTACCTTGGGTGACCTTACTGAATCGAAAATACGCATTGGCCGAAGAAGGAATGACACATATCACGTTAAGGAGAAAAATATGTCCATTCCACATCGCTATATTCCAAATCAAGTGGTTAAGATTTCGCGAGGTACGCTCGACCGCCGCCCTTTTATCGTTCCTGATGCGAAAGGTGAACTGGCGGAATCGATCGCGTTTATTTTCGCCAGATCGGCAATCCATTGCGAAATTGAGATACTCGCCTTACATGTAGAGCCCTTCGGGTATGAGGCGATTATTCTAGATCGAAAAATGCGCCGTTCTGAATTCCTCCAGATGGTCAACCAAGCCATCAGTTTAAAAATCAAGAAACGCATCAAGCATTACGAATCGTTATGGTCCAACCAGAAACCGGGCAACCTCCCGATACTCGATCTGGAGACCTTGATTGAGGAAATTTTCACCTTATGTACGGCTCCAGTCCGTAACGGATACGTACGCAAAATCGAACATTGGGAACTCCCCACAGTGACCCCGTCGGACTGGGGAGTAAAGAAAACCTACTGTTCATGTGGCAAAGACGAAGAAGACGAAAAGGCGAGTCTGTGCCCGGGACTGACTGCCTTTTTGGATGGAGATAGCGATTTAGTAAAAATGTGTACTAGCATTGATGCGATAAAGGCGTCGCTTGTAGATCGAATTCAGGCCTTTGAAAAAGCGGAAAGAGGGCGAAGAAAACGAGTCATCGGAATAATGCGATGTCGAAAGAAAGCGACCTTTGTAAAATATAAAGCTCCCGATTCAACGACCTACGTCGACCATAAACGCTTTATTTTATGCGTATGTAAGACACGTTACGAGAAAATCGGTAAATTTATGATTCGATATATGCTCGATTACAATCTTGCTCTCATTCACTTTATTTTGGGACGTTCAGGAAACTTCCCCTATGGTACGCTCAAAATGAGGACGCTTTTTCGAGTTGAGTGTCAGTCAGCGTTAGACAACGAGCTCTTTACTTTTCTCGTCTAAAGTTCGTTCCAAAAAACTAAAACATTGAAAACTTGCTCCAGTCCGGAAAAACTGTATGCATTTTTACTTCTTAATAGAACGGTCCGCCTTTCTCGCGCTTTGGGAATTCTAAAACAGCGGGGTTGTACTTTTAGAAAGAAAAGATATTCTTCAGCGGCTCAATTTTTGGAGTTTTTGTATGTGGAAAATAGGAATGAAGGTCGTCCGCGATCCGGCTTTTGGCCCCGGTGAGGTCATCGCCGTGGAAGGCAGGTTCATTGACGTCTACTTCCCTGCAAAAGATAGCACGCTCAGATTCTCGCCGAGCGCGGCTAATATTGTCCCCTACGCATTTCGGCCTGGGGAAAAAGTAAAGGTCGACGGCAAACAGGTATTTATAAAAAAAATCACCTCGGGAATCGCTACTTTGGAGGATGACTCTATCCATCCCCTTGATCAGCTCTGGCCGATTCTCCGAGTTCAGTCTCTTATCGAAAAACTGGTTTCCGGAAAAATTGACCTCGCTGGCGATATCTATAACCGACTCGATACCTTTCGTATTCTGAACATGCGTAGGACGGGTCTCATTCCCAGTTTGGTCGGTGGTCGGGTGGAGCTCTTTCCCCACCAACTCGATACGGCCGCCAAGGCTATTTCCAAATCGAAAGTGCGCTGGATTTTAGCCGATGAGGTCGGTCTAGGAAAAACAATTGTCGCCGCTATGATTACCGCCTCGATGGTCAGAATGGAGCGCGTCGAAAAAGTCCTCATCGTGGCACCGGAAACGCTCACTATTCAATGGTTGGGCGAATTGTATCGCAAGTTCCATCAGATCTTTGTCCATATTGACGCCAAACGCATTCAAGATCTGAAAATCGATTACGGTGCGAAAGCCAACCCTTTTGAAATTCACCCCTTGGCTGTTATTTCTCACAAACTTTTGCTTGAGCATCCGCAATTACAACGTTACGTCGAAGAATCTCCTCCGGAAATGATCGTGATTGATGAGGCACACCAAATTCTTGGGACCGACATCGAGTATGCAATCCTACCGCTGGCCGATCATATTTTGCTTCTCACCGCCACGCCTTTTTTTGCTGGAAAGAGCGGGTTTCTAAGAATGGCAGAAATTTTAGGGTGTCCCATTCGAGAAGAAAATGGGGCCATTTTAGTCAACCAAGTTAGTGCTGTAACGCGTGACGATATTCATAAACTGGGAACGCGCGTTCCTCTTCCCGTCGAAATCTCCCAGTTTGGGCAACTCGAAAAAAATGAAGATCGTGTGCAATGGCTGATCGGCGAAGTTAAAAAATGGGCTAAAGCTGGCGATAAAGCGCTCATTTTTGTCGATGATGTTAAACGTGCCTGCGAGCTCCATGACATTCTTCAACGCGAATGCCAATTGCAGTGTTTTCTTTTCCACGAAGGTATGGGGTCAGGAGAAAGAGATATTGAGCTCTCTCGATTTCGTCTTTCGAAATCGCCGGTCTTGGTGTCTTCTGGCGCAGGATCTGAGGGTAGAAACTTTCAGTTTTGCGACATCTTGGTACATTACGATCTCCCCATCGATCCTGTTGTACTTGAGCAGCGCATTGGACGAATTGATCGTATTGGCCGCACAGGTAATATACCAATTTACTATTTTAGCACAGATGGCACAGATGGGATTCGAGCTCAAGTCTACGAGGCGATCGGCATCTTCGAGGACGCCTCCATCGGTGCCTCGCCCGCTTTGGCGGGACTTAGAGAAAAGCTCGCCTATGGGATTAAGGCCGAGGATATTGCCGATGCCATTGCTGAACTCGTCGAGGGTGTTGAACGAGAATCGCACCAGTGGGTTTTTCCAGACTCCCATAAGAGTGAAGACAGCGCGTCTGTTCTCGCCCAAATTCCTGACAATTTCGATGAACTCATTGAAAAATTTTGTTTTGAAAGCGCGGATAGAATCGGCCTCGATATCGTTGAGAAAGAAGGTCAGTCGGTTTACTATTTTGAGTACGGCAATGAGGTCGAGGTCGAGTCCATTCCTGGCATCCAAGAGGGCGTAAGTTTTCTGGGAACCTTCAATCGAGAAGAGGCTGTTCGGGTAGATATGTTAGATTTTTTCTCCAATGGTCACCAGCTCGTTGAATCTTTGTTGATGGAATCCGAGGATAGTGATCGCGGAAAAGTGGGAGGGCTTCTTCTACCTGCCAAGCTATTAGGTGGTGTGAAAGGCGCTTTTCTCTTTGCTGTTCAGACCACCAAAGCTGGCGTATTTAGACCAGAACTTCTTCCTTTGGCCGCTGCGCCGATCCCCAAACAAAAACTTCGTGCCTTAGCAAAATTTATACTTGAAAAGCTGCCCGAATCGCAGATGTTGTCCAAATCTCAGGTCAGCTCGGTGATGAAAAAGTTTAAACATCACGACGATATAAAGGCCTTAGATCTCAATCGCCTTTCCCAAGTTCTTATCATTATTTCAAAATAGAATTCTCTTTAGTATCTTGATTTCATTATGACAAAACATCGAAGCCCAAACGAACGCGTGGATCAGATCCTCATCGCCGCAAAAACTTGTTTTTTAAACAACGGATATTTCGCCACAAAGATGGACGCGATCGCCAAAGAATCGGGACTATCTAAGGGTGGGATCTATTTTCACTTCTCCTCAAAACGCGAAATTTTCAAAGGATTGGTTGAGCAGGAATATGATGCGGCGATGGATTTTATCGACCGTGTTATAAATTCGGACGCCGATATGATGACGATGTTTCTCGAATTGGCGGAGCATTTCGTTCAACTTTTTGCGCATTCGGACCGTCCTCGTTTTATGGTGATCATCGGCGAAATGGCCCTTCGTGATCAAGAGATTGCGGATCTGCTCGACGAGCTCCAGTCCAGCTATTTTGAAACCCTGGCAGCTCTTTTGGAAAAAGGCGTGGATAGTGGGCAGATTAGAA
>JALSKP010000899.1 GCA_026988815.1 Myxococcales bacterium
GTTACTCGGCTTAATATCCCTGTGGATAATGCCGCGTTTATGGGCAAATCCAACGGCGGAAAGAATGGGCAGAAGGAGATCCAAAACCTGTGCTTCTTCCAACGACCCGCGTCTGGCAAGATGTTCATCGAGCGTCTCACCTTCAACCAATTCCATAACGATGGCCAGCATTGGCTTCTCAATAATTTCAGTCACGCGGACAATATTAGGATGATCCAAAATTTGTTGAATCTTGCCTTCGCTGATAAATCTTTTTCGAACAATCTCGTTTGCAACAAAGTAGGGATAAAGACGTTTTATCGCAACGTCTTTTTTTGCAACATCGTCCCAAGCCCTATAGATACGCGCCATTCCTCCATCAGCTATCGCTTCGCGTATAGTATATCTTCCCGCGAAGACAAATCCTGGTTGAAAGCTCTTTGAACTCAAAATACACTTTATTAATCGGTTACCCTTTCTAGTCTACGATAACGTGTACAATTGGCAATGTAAGGAGCAAAAACTTGTCAAATAAAGTAAAAATATCTGTCTTTGGAAGCATTTTCTTTCTCCTTATTTTGGGCGCATTTATGGCTGGTGTTCATGAGCCAAAGTACGTTGTGAAGAATAAGAAAATGGCGGCAAAAGAAAAAAAGAAGATGAAGAAAAAACACACCCCTCCTCCCTCCTTCACCTTTGATAAGAGAGATCGGAGAGAGAGAAACGAAGATCTTCGCGAGGACCTTGAAGAGAGACACCTCGACAAAAAGGGAACGATTGGCGGAGAAACACCAACAAGAAGCATTTCCTATTCGGACCCCATTAACGATCGTGTTTTGGGGGATCCGCGTTGGGCGGCGACCAATAGTAGAGAAGAACTTGAGGCCATCGAACGCGCTTTTGATGTCAAACCCGAAGATCCCGATATCATCCGTTTTTCGAGACAACGTAGTATCGATAAAGTAAAACCTGTTGTGTTCGCCTGTTTCGACGCACTTAAAAAAGAGAAACCGAATGCAAAGGGTCGCATTATCGTAGAATGGATGGCCGAAAAAGGGGGCAAAATTACCCATCTAAAGTTGGGTCCAAACGTGGATTTACGTTACCCCAGTTTCACAGATTGTATTTTGGAAAACGCCCAAAACCTGAGTTTTAGAAATGAAGGGGAAGACCATTTTATTGAGTATCCCTTCGCATTGTTTTAAATGCCTATTGTCGAATTTTTAGGGGTATGACAGAAGAATATTATGCTGAGCCACCTTTTAATTAAAAATTTTGCGGTAATCGATTTTCTCGAGATTCCATTCGAGAAGGGTCTAACGGTCCTCACGGGTGAAACCGGTGCAGGTAAATCAATTATTATCAATGCGTTAAACCTCATCCTTGCTGGACGTGCAAATACAGACGTTGTCCGGACCGGTCAGAAAAGTGCCGAGGTCGAAGGTATTTTTGAGTTCGATACCAAAGATATTGATATCTTTCTTGAGACCAAAGGTATCGCCGCCGGAGAGGGGCAATTGATTATTAAGCGTATTGTTTCAAAAACCGGACGTAATAAAATTTTCGTTAACGGCTGTGCCACAACGCTTACCATTTTGTCGGACGTAAGTACGGGATTGGTAGATATTAGTGGTCAGCACGAACATGTTTCTCTCATGCAAGCCGATCGCCATTTGGATATTCTTGATGCGTATGCGGGGCTGGAAAAAAACCGGGCAAAAATGTTGGCCGCCTACACAACCTGCTCCAGCTTGAAAAAAGAACTTAATCAATTATCGGAGAATATTCGAAATCGACTTAATCGAATCGATTATATTAAGTTTCAACTCGACGAAATTGATCGCGCCGAATTGGTTAGCGGCGAAAAAGCAACGCTTGAAAAAAGACTTATCGTACTCAAAAATGCATCGAAAGTGGATACCTTCGTCTCCAAGATTTCAACTCTTTTGTACGATGGAGATCCTTCCGCCTATTCTCTCATTTCTCAAGTATCCAAAAATCTTGTTCAACTTTCTCAATGGACCGATAGAGTAGGCGATATCACGAAATCTGTTTCTGAAATTCAAGTGAGCATTGATGATGTTTCCCGTGCCTTAAGTGGTATTCATCAAGAGGTGGACGCAGATCCCGAGGTCCTCGATTCGGCTATAGAACGTATCGAAATCATCAAACATTTGGAGCGAAAACACGGCGGCGATATCGATCATATTCTCGCCTACGCACATTCCATGCGGGAAGAATTAGACCTTCTAGAAAACACCGAATCGCGCTCCAATGCGCTCCAATCTCTTCTTAAGAGCGCAACGGAAAACGCCCAAATACTTGCGCTGAAAATGAGAGAAAAACGTAAAAAAGCATCGAAAAAATTGCGGAAGGCGATCGAAAAAGAACTCGAAGATCTCAATATGGGAGGAACCCAATTTGTTCTAGATTTTGAGGAGATCGAACTCAGTTTTAGAGGCTTGGATAAAGTCACCTTTCTCGTTAGCACTAATATCGGAGAAGAAGCCAAGTCCATCGCAAAGATCGCAAGTGGCGGCGAGTTATCTCGTATCATGCTCGCGTTAAAAACAGTTCATAGTTCAAAAGATTCTATTTCGACCTATATTTTCGATGAAGTCGATAGTGGCATTGGCGGATCTACGGCCGATAAGGTTGGCGATAAACTCGCAAAAACAGCGGTTGAGCATCAAGTTCTCTGCATCACCCACCTCGCTCAAATTGCCAGCCGCGCCGATCATCAATACGTCGTGGAAAAGAAAGAAATTAAGGGACGCACAACCTCAATGATTCGTCGTTTGACCGACGATCAACGTGTGGATGAAATCGCCAGGATGTTAAGTGGGTCGCGTGTGACCAAAAAGACGCGAGAGGCCGCCAAAGAAATGCTCAATTGATCAATCGACGCGACAGAGAACGAAATAGGCATTCATCGGTTTTTTCTTATACGCACGTCCAATGGTGACGTGATCGGAAAGGCGACGCAAACGATCCTTCATCCCACCCCAAACTAAAAATCCCAACTTCGAATTATTGCTCAAAATTTTCGGCCAGCTGTCCACTTTCTCTGTGGGCAATTGGGTATAGTCAATCACGAATTCGCCAGAAAGTTTGTCCTCGGCGCCAACAAAATACCCAGGACCGGTAACACTTTTTAGAGGCGCGTAGTTAAAGCCCACCGCCTCGCGATTTTCTTTTTTTTCAGGTCGAGCAAATCGTTTTTGAAAGATGCGAAAAAGCGGCATCGTGTTCATGCCCTCGTGAATGACTTCTTTGCGCAGGTCTGTGGTCGGAACGATTTGTTCGATGCTCACTGATCGCCCTTGGGCCGCAGCGAAGAGATTTTTTTGGATCTTCGGAGAAAATGCACGTGTTAAAGCCAACCGTTCATCATGTGACATCGCGTCCAGAAGGGCTTCTAATTCTTCCATATCAATAGTAGTTGATTTTACTATACTGAGCGCTTTTTCGAAGGACATATCTTTCTCATGCGTAAATGTTATAAGGCTTCCCTTTTGGGATGACTCTTTTTGACCTTAAATCAATTCATTGAAATAGAAAGCCTAAACCTGCATTCTGAAATTTTTCCCCGGTTAAGACCACATTCTTCAACTATTTCACCTAAAAAGGTTTTGTTCAATTGTAGATACTTGCGCACTTGTCATTAGCTCATTAGCTTGTCTGAAATATTTTTTCTAAGTGGAGAGTTGGAATGGGTTATCAATCAGTCGCAGACATGCTTCGTACTCGCGTACAAAAAACACCGGATCGCGAGGCGTTTTCTTTTCCTACAACAAATGGAACTTGGGATTCCATCAACTGGCAACAAACATGGGATCGAACAGAACTCATCGCTGGCGGGCTTCGCGCCTTAGGCGTTGAAGACGAGAATCGGGTTGCTATTTTATGCAGTACCCGCGTCGAGTGGATCCTCATCGATTTGGCAAATATGATATCGGCCGCTGCAACGACGACCATCTACCCTTCAACCACCGCTGAAGATAGTTCCTATATTATTGAGAATTCCGATTCTATGCTCGTTTTTGTTGAAAACGACGCCCAAGCGGAGAAAATTTCTTCAATTCGAGAGACCATACCCAACGTCATTCATCTTATTAATATTGATGGCAAGGGTAGCGATGATGGTTGGGTTATTACCCTCGCCGACCTTGAGGAAAAAGGAAAAGCCTGGTTGGAGGAAAACGATATCAATGAGATTATCGATCGTATCACGCCCGATAAATTAGCCACGCTTATTTATACATCAGGAACGACTGGAAAACCCAAAGGCGTCGAACTCCTTCACGATTGTTGGCTCTTCACCGCAGAAGGTATGGATGAAATGGGAATACTGGGCCCCGACGATAAGCAATTCCTCTGGTTGCCGCTTTCCCATTCCTTCGGAAAGGTTCTAGAGGTGATCGTGATTCACCTCGGTATTCCAACCGCCGTCGATGGAACCGTGACAAAAATTATTGATAATCTTGCAGTGGTTAGACCCACCTTTATGGGAGCCGCCCCTCGAATTTTTGAAAAGGCATATAATAAAATCGTCAACGGTGCCAAAGATGCTGGCGGCGCAAAATATAAAATCTTCCAATTTGCGGTTAACGTCGGTCGCGAAGTATCGCGATTAAGACAACAGGGAAAACGGCCTAGTGGATTGTTAGCGCTTAAATTCTCGATCGCTGATAAACTCGTTTATTCGAAAATTCGTGCGCGTTTCGGAGGAAAAATTCGCTTCTTCATTTCCGGCTCAGCGCCTCTAAACCGAGAAATCGCAGAATTTTTCGATGCCGCCGGACTTCTTATTTTGGAAGGCTACGGCCTCACCGAGTCAAGCGCTGCCGCCTTCGTAAATATTCCGAGTACAAATAAATTTGGAACAGTTGGGCGGCCGCTTAAAGGCACCGAAGTTAGAATCGATCCCGATACAGGAGAAATTCAATTCAAAAGCCGTGGTGTTATGCGCGGGTACTATAAACGTCCAGACGTCACTGCAGAAACACTTGTCGACGGTTGGTTAATGACGGGCGATAAAGGCGAAATTGATGAGATGGGTCGTCTCAAGATCACCGATAGAATTAAAAACTTGATCAAAACATCAGGTGGAAAATACGTGGCTCCCGCGCAACTTGAAGGCGCCTTCAAAGCCATCTGTCCTCTCGTTTCTCAAATCCTTGTTCATGGTAATAACCGAAACTTCTGTACGGCTTTGATTACTTTGGATGCTGATGGTGTTAAAATGTGGGCCTCCCAAAACGGGTTAAGCTCTCTATCTTACGCTGAGATTACCCAGCACCCAAAAATGAAAGACGAAATAAAAGGATATGTTGACCAGCTCAATAAACCTTTGGCACGTTATGAGACGATCAAAGAGTTCGCAATTCTTGATGCCGATTTCGATGTCACCACCGGCGAACTAACGCCGAGCATGAAAGTAAAACGTAAAGTTGTTGAGGCAAAATACAAAGATGTTCTCGACAAATTTTACGCAGATGCGCTCGCCTCCGTATAGATAGATAAGCAAAAATGTCCTTTAAAAAAATATGGATTATTTTTTTTTGCTTCATTTATTCTTGTGGAGGAGATGGCGATGACGGGTTTGAGAATCAAAAACTCTCCGCCTTGACGCCCTCCCAAAGCGAGGAATTTTGCGAGTCGGTAGAAGGTCCTTTTGAGGATCTTCCAAAGACTATTCAATGCCCTAAAAGAGGCCCCTTAGATACCGATGCACTTCTTTTTTGTAACGAAGATCGAAAGCTTTTTAAGGGATTTAAAGACTGTGAAATTAAGGTGCTTCAGACCTGCCTTAATACCCTATCAAACGCTTTGCATGAGAGCATTTGTGCAGACATTCGTCTTTCAAAAGTCGAAGAATGCAGCGCGATGATTGCGTGCGAATCTCGAAATTAGTTCTAAAATAGATGAGGTTTGAGAATCTTCTTTGTTCGGGTATTCTCATAAGACGAACAATAATAACAAGCTAAATCGTGCGACTTGTCATTCTCATTCTCTTCCTGTCTTCGCGTAGTCTTCTTCGTTCCCCGAGCTCCCAAAATAGAAACGACAATAGTTCTGATATGGCACTCGAAGTGAGCGATAGCCCAATTCCCTCTTGCGGCGATGACAATACGAGTGGTCAAACCGAGGCGCCGCCTGGCAAATTTAAACAGATTAGCGCTGGCCATGAACATCATTGCGCCATCAGAACCGACAATCTCGTTCTCTGTTGGGGAGAAAACGAAAACGGAGAAAGTTCGCCTCCCACTGTAGAATTTCTGGATATTGGCGCTGGCGAGCGATTTAGTTGTGGTGTAGGGGATAATGAGAAAGTTCTATGTTGGGGTGCTCGACCTCGGACAAAGTTCGCCGCCCTGATCTATTCTTCAAGCACAGGAAATTCTATGTTGGCGGACGAACTCGGACAAAGCTCAACGACCGGATCTATTCTTCTTCATCCGACAACGCATCGCGTAATCCAGAAAGCATCTCGAATCCGTTTTTCCACATCACTGCCTCAATCACTTCATCCTCATATCCTCTCTTCTTCAGGATTTCGGCAATATTGTGAACATCAACGCAATCGGCCATATCTTGCGGAATGGGAACCCACCCATCAAAATCTGAACCAATGCCAACATGTTGGTAACCAAGTTTATCAATCACGTACTCGACGTGATCGACAATTCGATCACTATTGGCTTTGCCGCCCGCTAAAAAATTCGTCGCAAACATAATCCCAATCACACCATTGGATTCTTTGATGGCATCCATTTCTTCGTCATTCAAATTTCGAGCGTGATCGTGGGCACCCTTCACGCCGGTATGCGTACAAAAAAGTGCTTTTTTAGAAAGAGAGGCAGCATGCAAAACACCGGGCGTGTTGACATGTGCAAGGTCAATCGTAATATCGGCCTCGTCCAATGCAGCGACCAAGTCCACACCAAAATCGCTAAGACGATCTTGCTCATTTGCGCCTCTTCCTAAAGAAGGAGTAGCCGCCGAATTTTTGGAAAAATGAGCCAATGTTAAGTAAGAAATATTCAACGCTTTGAGTTCCAGAACGCGGTCAATATCGCCATTGAGCATGTGCGCCCCTTCCACACCTGGCGACAACGCTAATTTCCCATCTTCGATTGCCTTGGCCCAATCGGATTTTTGCCGGACGCGCAACACTTTCTCATGTTCGCTGATGCTCCCATCAAGATACTCGATTTGTTGCAACATCTCATACCAGGCCGCCGCAGTTTCGAAGGGGTAATAGTGAATGCCCAAACACGCCCCGGCATATTTGGCATCAAGCATACGAGGAACATCGGCATGCCAAATAAAGCGTTGGCCTTTCTTTCTCGCCTTATGGCGTCGTGTCACGCGATAGCCAAAAAGACGTTGTTGAATAATGGAATCCACATGAAAATCGATCACAGGAAAATGTATTTTTTGATTCATGAGGTGTGTCCGAGTTGGCGCCACATGATTTTATGCGGACCAATATTTGGAACATTAAAGAAATCTCCCTCACATTTAAAGCCCAAGGCCTCGTAAAAAGGAATCGCCCCCTGGCGGGCGTTAAACCATAATAAGGTGTTTTTAGAAAAACCACTTTCAACCAAAAAGGTTGTAGCAAAATTTACTATTTTTGCGCCTACGCCGCAGCGTCGATAGTCTTCATGGACCGCCATTCCGCGAAGTTGAATGGCCCCCAATTCTAAAAAAATCGGAATATCAAAATCTTGGGGCGGTTGATGGCGTATAAAAGTCGCCACGCCAATCGTTTGTGTCTCATCGCGCGCATTGAAGTGATAGGTTGTTTCGAAATCATCTTGAACGTATCGCTCAATATCGGGCCATTGACCGGGGCGAAGTATCTTTGTGCGAAGCTCTAAAATATCAGCACTTGGTACGCATGTGATCGAATACATAGGGTTTGGGTTCATCTGGATCAGGTGAAAGTAAAGAGATCTGAAAGTGAAACATCAAGGCAGGACGATAAATGGTAAAGGCTTCGAATCGAAGCCGAGGTTTCGGCTCTTTCGATCTGAGAAATCAAACTCACAGAAAGACCCGTTCGCACCGATAATTCTTTTAAGGTTTCGTCTTTGGCTTGTCGAGCGGCTCGCAACTTTGCTCCAATGGCGATGTGTAACGCTTCAAGCGCATCGTTTGAATACCCCTTTTCTTCCAAAATTCGTGCAATCGTTTTCAGAATAACATCATTGTCGAAGGGCTTTTCGATATAATCTGATGCGCCGTATTTCATCGCCTCAACAGCGGTTTCCATGGAAGGATTGGCGGTCATTAAAACAACGGGGATGTCACGCCGTATCGTTCTCAAATCTTCCAAAGCCTCGATTCCGGTTAAACCGGGCAGGCGAATATCCAACAAAATAAGTTTGAATTTAGGATCTTTTTTGATGAGCTGGATCGCCTCGTAGGGATCCCCGATGGTGGTAACGCAATACCCTTCTTTGGTTAAGAGTAGATCAAAGAAATGGCGGATATCTGCATCATCGTCGACGACCAGAATATCGATTGTACGGAACATGATCCTACCCGAATAAGAGGACGAAAGATGCGATACAATCGTGGCTCTAACTTCTCCGCTTGTCAAATACCAGAAGAAAATCAATAACTAAGAAATGAAATGGGGTTTGAAAAGACTGCCAAATATGCCAAGGGGGTTTGATCGGCCGCATAAGAAGCGATTGGTTTGATCGAACTAAAAAGCCTTTGTTCGAGATACCCGAAGAAAAATCAGCAGCCCCTTTGGGTCGTGTCATTCTAGATTCTGCAGACAATCGTGATGAGTTAGAATATGCAGTTGATGTTAATCGAGAGCTTCAATCTCAGTTTGAAAGTTATGGTACACCGCGTCTTTTTAAGGGCGAACTCTATCAACATCAACGCGCTGGTTATGTTTGGCTGAGAAGACTATGGGATAACCATGAAGGCTCAATTGGCGGTTTGCTCGCCGACGATATGGGACTCGGAAAGACAATCCAAGTCGCCGCGTTGATTGCCCACATGTTTGAAAAGAAACAACTTCGACCGACGCCAATTGTCGCTCCGACAACGGTAATCAATAATTGGTCGACAGAGTTAGGTATCTTCGTTGATGCTAATTTAAAAGTCGTGAAACACATGGGACCTTCGCGAACTTCTGATCCCAACGAGATTGAGGAAGCCGATATTGTTCTTACAAGCTTTCAAACCTTGAGCCGCGATCAGTTTCTCCTAGGTCCTATTTCTTTCCAAATGATGATCTGTGATGAAGCGCAATATATTAAAAATTATGCGACCCAACGTGCGACTGCAGCTCGGGCAATGAAAGCGAAACTTCGTTTACCCTTAACGGCCACACCTGTTGAAAATCGTCTGGGCGAGTTATGGGCTATCATGGATTTCGCCTCTCCTGGATTGTTGGGAAGTAGTTTAGACTTTAACAAAGAGTATGTAGAACCCATTGAACAAAACGATCTATCAGCAGCATCAGACCTTCTTAAAAAAATGGAGGGTTACTATCTTCGTCGTACAAAGAAGGAGGCGTTAAAAGGAAAGCTCCCAGAAAAACATATTTATGTTCGGGAACTCCGAATGACCAGTTTTCAGAAGTCGGTTTACCTCGGCGTTTTAGACTACCATCAATGTCGCGGTAAATGTGCATTGCCGGCGATTCAAGGTTTATTGACCACGTGTGCACACCCTTTTGGAATCTCTGAAAAATTGCTTGAATTCTTAAACCTTCAACCAAATATTAACGACGTAAATCAGATAGTGAACGCGAGCGCGAAGTTTATATACTTGATTGAGGAGCTTGAAAAGATAAAGGAACGAGGTGAGCGGGCGATCGTTTTTAGTGACCGGATCGGCGTACAAAATCTCCTAAGAACGGCAATGCGGTTAAAATTTGATATCAATGTTCCAACGATCAACGGTGCGGTTTCTACCCGCGGGAGAACAAAAATTATTGAAAAATTTCAAGAAAAATCGGACTTCGGCGTTCTACTGTTATCGCCCCTTGCTGCCGGAGTTGGAATAAACGTTACAAATGCGAACCATGTCTTTCACATCAGCCGCACTTGGAATCCAGCGAAAGAAAATCAAGCTACCGATCGCGCATACCGCATTGGGCAAGAACCGGACGTTTTTGTACATACCCCTTATGTCAACCATCCAGATGTCATCAGTTTGGATGTTAGATTGAATGAGTTAATGAACGGCAAACAAGCGTTGGCAGAAAACGTAATTCGACCGAGCGGGCCGCTGAACGTGAACTGGCAGGAAATGGAAGACTGCCTATATGCCCAAATACCCGTTGATCGATCAGGAAATCAAATTTCAGAAATCATTTTGCCCAGCGCAACTCATCCTTCTATTCGAGTGTTTTTAAGTAATGAATCATTCCAGAAAGAAATGTACGATCGTGGCTTGAACGTCGCGTTAATCGCTAAGGCATTATCTGTTATGTTTAATTCGGAGAGCATTAGTCTTTCTAGGTTGAGTCGGTCAGTTTATCACAACGCAGAAGACCTTATTTTTCAATTGCAAAAATTTAGCGAGATCACGAATTTAGTCGTCGTTCAAAAAGAGCTGATTCATTTCAACCACAAGGTACTCAAAATGTCATAATAAACTCTAAATCAGTAGATGAAAAAGATTTTTGCGGCATTGTCGTTTTTTTTGTGGAAGATCAAAACCTACTCGCGAAGAAGGAATAGGTTGCCTTAACCTGGCCGAAAACGGATGAATCCTTTGGTCGACATCCTTTTCAGGAGAATTTTTGACGAGATCAAGACTGTGCAACGCGCTTTGAGAGCTTGGAAACCAAACTCACCTTCTTGCCGTATTCGATAAATTTGGCAATATCCAAGCAAAGGCGTACAAGGGATTTTCAACTTTAGGAGCCTCGTAAAATACGTCTTCTGCACGGTAGACACACTTGTTCCGGCGCCAATCAAGTATCAAATAAAAGAAGAAAATCGCATTGGCTCAGAAATCCTGTTATTGCAGTACAACTGTACAATTGGCGTCCATGAAAGAAAAAATATTGATCAGCGCTTGCCTCATTGGCGAACGCGTACGTTACGACGGAAGAAGCAAAGCCCTTTTGGACGATCATCTTTCAACATGGAAAAAGGAAGGACGACTTGTCCCAATCTGCCCAGAGGTTTTAGGGGGACTCCCGGTACCACGCGAACCTGCCGAGCAAGTTGGGACGCTGATTCTGAGCCAGTCAGGAAAGGACGTCACACAGGCCTTTGAAAAAGGCGCCGCGTTGTGTCTGGAGGTCGTTCGAAAAAACAACATTAAGGTCGCCATTTTAAAAGAACGAAGTCCCTCTTGCGCTAGTAAGCAAGTTTACGATGGGACTTTTTCGGGACACTTGGTTGATGGCAAAGGAAGGACAACCCTGGTCCTAGAAGAAGAGGGTGTTCGGGTGTTTGGAGAGTCCGAAATTCAAGAAGCCTGGGCCTACATCTGTACCATCGATGCTAAAGGTTAATCACGTCAATTCTCCGAATTCCGTTTCTATCCAGAACAACACGCGTACGACTTAATATTTCGCGCGCGCTTGTCTCCTCAACACTTCGATGAATAATGTTGAGATGATACACTTTAGGAAGTTTTGTATGACGAAACTGTTTCTTTTCCTCATCATAATACCACAGGGTTTCTTCCGGATCGTCGAAGCGTTTTAAGAGATCAACGAAAGAAAAACGTAAAATCGATTGAATGCCAAATTTCGAAATTTGGGTCGGCGTGTCGGTACCACGCACCTCCAAACGTCGGGAGTAAAGAAGGACATCTTCGCGTTCGATACCTGAACCGCGAACCGTTCTGTTGAACTGGCGTAGCGAAAGAATATCCTTTGGCAAATCCACATCAGAGACCCATTTCACCCTTTCGCTCGCGTGGCCGGCGACTTTACCAACCCCCATATGCTCCAAAATATTATCGCCAAAATCATGGGCCACATCCCACTTTTTCCACCGTTTTAAAAGGCGCTTTTTCACCAAATCTTTAATTCTATCTTTTAAAACATAGGCGAACACTGCACCAAAAAGAAGGTAGAAGGTCTCCACCTTATTCCATGTACCGGTGACCAGAGGAACTTGTGCAATCGTTGCCCAAATCGCTGCTAAACCCGCCGCAATCATCGCCGCTCCATTTGCAAAAAAGGGTTCGCTTTTACTGGGCCGCGTATCTACATATAAGCTTTTTTGGAGTTCCTTCTTTAGTAGGCTAATACGGTAAGCATAGTTTTCGTCGTTGTCCGAAACACGCACAAATCCCATTTGCCGCCGCCTATGATTGATTTCTGAAAGAAGTTTTTTGACGATCAAATCGACCCGAACAACGACCGCACTGCCATCGTAGAGTCGCTGGTTCGAACGAATATCGTCTGCAAATTTTGAAAAACGTTCATCAATGATGGCGTAAATATATTCTTCGGCAAAGAGCAAAGAGTGAACCATTCGAGGAGCAATGGATTCAAAACAAAGGAGCTCTCGGCGCACCCGACGCAGGGCATCGATCACCTTTTCTAAACGAAGGCAAAGATGTCTAACCTCGTCCTCAAGTCCCTTAGGATTTTTTCGATGTCGTCCTATTTTCACGAATTCTGCTTTTATGGCATCCGTAATTTCAGCGCCATATAACTGTGCAAGTGCAGCCAGCGAATCAAGATCGTTGGGCATCGGTTCGAGCAATTCCCCTGCACGGCGCAATAGAATACGTCCAGGATGAATGGCACTTCTAACATCTCCCAGTTGATCGAGTGACAACTGGTCTGCTTGGAGTCGAAGAAAGACATGACTCGATTTTAAAAACTCTTCTTCGGTCCACGATGCAGCCAAAGGCCCGATGCTACGTGAGAAAAAAAAGTAATGATCGGTACGAATAATATTGGTTTCTTCGGGTCCCGGAATTCCTAAATATCTTCTCAATTCAAGGGTTCTAGAATCTCTGATAAAGGCATTTAGATTTAGATCTTTGTAAGTCCTATTACTAAACTGCTCAGGCACGTCGCAACCAGATGATGGTAGAATCATGGTCGATTTTCACTTCGCTATCAATCGGACGAAGTAAATCCTGACACAACTGAAGCTCGGCATCTTCGAGAACGGTATCGATTCGGACTGATATCTTCGAAAAGTATTTTTCGAAATTTACGTTCATCTTTCTTTTTGACGACGCGAAAACGATCGAAAAAACAAGAGGAATTCTGTTGGCGTGGTCCACTACCGTTTTTTCGATGTCAAAATCGATATTGGCTTCCAGTCCCCTTATATCAAGTTTTTCATCAAAATATTGAAGTAAGGAGGCAATCGTTATCACCTCGCAGTCCTCGGGTTCGGGGAGACGCACGTGAGAATTATCAACGGGTGAAAGCATCCAAAAAGGCGCGCTCCTACCGTGGTCCAATTTGTGTAATTCCAAGTCCAAGGAGAGCGATTTCTTGGTCCATTTAAGCGCAATGCCCTTCGCTGAAAGCTCAGCCGCTTGCCTCGCCTTTGCCCACTTTTTAGAATGCGTCCACTTTCCAATAACCTCCGAAAATTCGCCATTGAGCTCTTCGTGAAAAACACCACTTGCAACGATGAGTTCATTTTCGTCATTGAACACCGCAACACAATTGTCCATTTTTTCGATCACCTGGGAGAGGATGTTTTCGGCGGCATAGGCCCCCGCTAGCTTCACGCGAATTTTAAGGGCTAAGGCATTGAGCGCTCGGCCAACATCGGAAATTTCATCATTGTTATCCCATTTTTCTGTAGCATCAAATTTCCCCTCCGCGAGTGCATTCGCCGACTTCACAAGACGTCTTAGGGGACGCAGGAAAACAAAGGAGGCCAAAAGAGAAAAAAGCAATGCCAGCGTAATTGCTGCCGCCAAAGCATTCCGAAAAACGCCAACAAGTTTGGCCGTTAAAGAAGTGATTTTTGAAAGCGGGTAGGCGAGCTGAATCGCGTCTTTGGATTTGGGAAGAATTCGCGTTACGACAACATATTCCATGCCTTTTGAAAAATGCCTTATGACTTTTTTGGGGTTTTGTAATCTAATGTTTTTAAGTTCAGAATTCGAGGTAAAAAGAGTTCCACCCTTCGCGTCAAAAAACGAAATATCCTCAGGATATACGCTCGCCAATTGACGTAAAAAAACGACGCGTTCTTGGGGCGCAAGTCCTTCCAAAGATGATTCTAGAGCTTCGGTCTTTTCGATGATTTCAAGACTTCGTTGCTCCACCATTTGGTCAGAAAATGAGATGGCAAGATAGAGCCCTATTGGTATCGCTACGAAACTGAGGATTATCAAATAGGAGAGAAAAACTTTTATCGGAAAAGGAATCTTCATTCCTGTTATTCTTCCTTCAATTCTTTAATTGTCCATTTTTTTGGCATCAACGATTTTTGGCATCGCGTTGAATAATGAAATGGAGTGCCGAAAGTAGGTGCGTTCCACCTACCCTACAACAATGTTCCAATCGATTCTGGAAAAAAATGTGTGGGTCAGAAGCACAATATATCGTTCAATTCTTTGTCGAATTCATCTTGATAAGAAATCCCTTTTACAATTAAATAATCATCTTTGTAATCATCCGGCCGAAAACATCTCTAGGAAAGGGCTAGGGGATTTCTCTTCATTCCAAAGAAGAAACCTCATTTCATTCAACCCGCCGAAAATGATCACACTAAACTAGACTAGAGCTAATACCCTACGCTGTGGTTTCAAAACTTTTTTTTGCCTTTATTGGGTTCCCTACTAGGTTGAAAGGGAGACTATTTCGCAAGGAAGCGCAAATGCATCAAGAAGAACATCGCACCCATCGCAGTCACGTTCCCGATCTGGCTATCCACTACCAACTTCAACAATTAAAAGACGACTTTGGTTTAGAAAGCGCTTTACTTGTCGATACAAAGGGACACCTTATCAGCGCCTCCGATACAGATCACATCGCGTTCTATAAAGTGCTCGCCTCCGAAGTTGAAAAGCTTTCTCAGGGCAGTACCTGCCGACTTCTTTTTGCAAAGCTGAACATATTGAAGCGCATTCGTCCGAATCAAATCTCCACCAAAAGCGTCATTGTAAATAGTAAGCAATACTACATTATTACAATCGGCGCCTCTAGCCTTGAACGCGATCTTAGCAGCTTTCGCACCTACTTCGCTTTACGGCGCATTTCCAACGAAGGCGATTTCAATAAAAATGTGGTCTCCCGAAAACCCAAATTGCAACTTTCATGAGTGAAGTTTTAAACCAACTTATCGACCTTTTGGCGCTCGAAAAAATTGAAGAAAACTTGTTTCGAGGACAGAGCCAAGACTTGGGTTGGGGTCGCGTCTTTGGTGGACAAGTTCTCGGCCAGGCTCTTTCTGCGGCCGTGCAGACCGTTCCCGAAGACCGAAAACCTCATTCTTTACATGCTTATTTTTTACGTTCTGGCGATGTAAATTTACCGGTCATTTATGAAGTCGATCGTATTCGCGACGGCCGTTCTTTCACGACCCGACGCGTTGTGGCGATTCAAAAAGGACGCGCCATTTTTAATATGTCGGCCTCCTTTCAGATCGAAGAAAGTGGATTTGAACACGCCGATAAAATGCCGGACGCGCCTGCGCCAGAAACCCTTCAGAATGATCAAGACCGCGTTTTGGAATATGCCGCCAAACTTCCTGATTACCTTTCGGGCCTCGCTGCACGACGGCGCCCTTTTGAAGTGCGCGTTTGTGATCCCGTCCCTTTTGGTGATTTAAGTCCCAAAAAAGCGCAGCGCATGTATTGGTTTCGAGCGGCCGGAGAACTGCCAGATAATCTAGCCTTTCATCAATATATGTTGGCCTATATTTCCGACTATAGCTTTTTAACCACCTCACTTTTACCGCACGGCGAGACCTGGATTTCGCCCAATATGCAAGTCGCAACGCTTGATCATGCGATGTGGTTTCATCGTCCTTTTAAGTTGGACGAGTTTCTTTTGCACGTCATCGACAGTCCCTCAGCATCCGGTGCGCGTGGACTTGTACGGGGACGCGTTTTTTCCAGAGATGGGCAATTGGTCGCCTCCACTACCCAAGAGGGCTTAATCCGAAAACACGATAAAGCACGATCCTAGTCATCGCGATAATAGTAAAAACACTTACTTAACGGGAGGCCCGGAAAACGCACCTACCTGGCAGTGAATTTCTTGCGTTCATAGAACTGGAGGTGTAAAGTGTTCAAATGTAGGGGTAAAACGCCCAAAAAGATGCAAGCAGGTTGCCGAACTTGGATACAGATTTTGAAAACAGAAGAAACCTTCTGCTCGTAGAAGGGCGTTGGTCAGAACTTGTCGAAGTGTTGGAAGAAGAAAACAAACATCGTTGTGATGTTGAGCGCACAGAAATACTCGAAGAGTTGGGCTCCATTTATCTAGAACATCTTTCCAACGTAGAACTCGCCTATCGTTCTTGGGAGGACATGTTTTCCATTCCAGGGAGCGAAAACCTTGTCGAATCCTATTGCGTTCAAATTCTTAAAAAGTTTCCTAATTTTGAACCCGCTCTTCTACGTTTGGAACCGATCCTGCGCGAGGGCGATGAAGATTCGCTTAAGCGTTTAGCGTCTTTTTATTTGGATTTAGCGGACGGACAGAAGTCAGAACTGGTTACCCATATTGGCTATCAAAAAAAGGCCGCGGATATTTTTGAGGGCTTTGGCGATTTCGAAAGTGCCTACCTCATTCTGGTTTCGTCCCTTAACGGGGAAAGTTTGGGTTCGCTCTATGAAGAGCTCGAAAAACTGGCGCGTCTCAATCAGTCCCTACCCGTTTTCGTCGAACACATAAATAAAGAGCTTTTGGGTCTCTCTTTAGAATCGGCTGCGCCTTATTTCAAAAAACTCGGACTTATTGCGATCGAGGCGGGGAAATTTGAAGAGGCCACCGCCAACCTTCGAAACGCGGCGAAGGCCTTCCCTCACGATCCCGAAATCCCTCTGGCCCTTGGACAACTCTATCAAGAACAAGGCGACTGGGATGCGTCTATAAAAGATGTCGAATTGCGCCTTCAAACAGCGGTGGATTTTCGACACAAGAAGGAACTCAACACCCAACTTGAAGCCATTTACGAAAAAGCGGCCCGTGATAGTCCAGGACAAAAAGGGGCCCAGTATTTTCATCAACAGGGATTATTGTTCGAACAAAAAAACGACTATGCGCAGGCACGCCAATCGTGGACAAATGCGCTCAAAAAAGATCCCCGTCATATCGGAGCGCTCAACAAACGCATTCACAGGAGCGCAGTTTCGGATACGCCGGACTTCCTTTTGGATTTGTTGGGACGTTTATTGGGACGTCTAGATCAAGAAAGTACCGCCCTTGGACCGGAGGTCCTCCTTCAACGCTTGACCGAATATGGCGCCCTTTTGAGCGCTCATTTATCCAACACATCTATGCATACCTTGTCGGAGGTCTACCGTAGAATGTATGAACTTGATGTTCAAAATTTCGACACCGCGTTCAGATATGGTCTGGCGCTTTTTGAGGAGAAAGAGTTCGAGAAAGCGCTACGCGTATTGAAGCGGGTTATTGAAAGTCGCGGCGCACACGAAAATGTAGGCGTCTTGTTTCGAACTGCCGCAAGTGCTGCCTACCATCAGAACGAATTCAATCTCTCCTGGGAGTGGGTGCAACACGCCGTTCATTTGCTTCCCCAAGATCTCCAATCCTGGCTCATGTATCGCAATCTTAGCGACGACCAGCAAAAGCTCTCTCAACGCATCGATAGCAGGGAGAAAATTATCGCCTTGACCACCGACGCCAATGAAAGAGAAAAAATCCAAATCGAACTTGGTGATATTTGGATGGAGGCCAACCGTCCCGACTTTGCGATGGAGGCGTATAAAAAAGTGCTTTCCTACCATCCCGATAGTGTGAGCGTTCTTCGAAAACAGTTGGTAATTTTACAAAAATTGGAAAAATGGGAACCCTTGGTGCACGTCATCGAGACCCTTTCCGAACTCGAACAAGATCGACAGAAAAAAAGTAATTTCCTCTACACGATTGCGATTATTTACAGAGATCAGATTCAAAACATTGAGGGCGCAGTTCACTATTTCAATCTTGCGTTGGATACCAACCCAGGGTTTTTAAAAGCCTTCGAGGCCATCGATCGCATCCTCACCGATCGCAAACTCTGGCGAGGCCTGGAACGGGCCTACCTAAAAATGCTCGCACGTTTAGACGCCGCCGAATTGGGTGGTTCGGGAAAGGATGGTGATCTAAAATTTCTTCTCTTCAAAAATCTAGGAGAGCTTTACCGTACCCGGCTAAGTGACACGCCCAAGGCGATTACGGCCTTTGAAACAGCGGGCTCTTTTCGACCAGGCAACCAAGAAATTACGCTTATTTTGGCGCAACTCTACTCGAAAAGTGGCGGCTCGGGTGGAATCGATAAATTACGTGCCGCCATTGCGCAGAATCCACTGCATCTGCAGACCATTGAAGCGCTCTTTAACTCCTATCTAAATGAGCAAAATTACGATGCAGCATTCTGTGTCGCAAACGCGTTAAAATCTTGGGGCAGTACCCATAGCGAGAGTCATGATTTTCTTGCGCGTTATATCTCCCCCAATCTCAAGATGGCCTCGGGGAATTTTTATCCGGAATTGTTGGAAAGAATGTATCACGAAAAACTCGATCGCAGCGTGAGCTCCTTTATGGCCGTCATTTCCTATGCGCTTCGCGGCCCTTACGGAAAAACGGTGAAAGATTGGGGCGTGTCGGAAAAAGAAGAAGTCGATCAGACCCGCCCGCACGATCGTTTTACAAAGATGTTTTCCTATTTCTCTAGTTTGGTGGGACCCCAACCTTTTACCAAACTTTATTTGAGAAAAGACCACGCCTTAGGTCTACGAAATATGTTTTGCGACCCGCCCTCGATTCTCGTGGGATCCAATTTTTCAGCTCCCCATAACGTTCATATGACAGCTTTTCAGTGCGGGAAAATGTTGGCAGGTTTACGTCCGGAACTCTACCTAGCCCATGCTGGTTTTTCTGTTGAACATTTGAATTTGTTCTTTTTGAGCTCGCTCGAATTTGCATTGGATCGTAAACCCTCGGCGGGGAAAAACGGCGCAGCCGTGTTTAAATGTCTCAAAAAACTTCCCAAACCGATAAAAATGCAATTGCAGGCCATGGGGCGAGCTCTTGAAAAAATGCCTCCCCCGGATTTGAGTCTTTGGACAGATCTTGCCGATTTTTCGAGTTCCCGTTTTGGACTTCTCGTGTCCGGAGATGTTGAGACATCAATTCAATGTCTCAGGGATAGCGATCACGTCATTGGGAGTCGTCCCTTGATCGAAAAGAATGAAGACCTTTTGTCCTTTTCGATATCGGAACACTATTTTCAAGTAAGGCGGGAACTCGGTTTATCGCTCTTCTGATTTATTTTATAAAATAAGCCCAAATAAGTTGTAAAACGAACGTTCGTTCTTTATAAGACCTTTATGCCAAAGATCTCCGAAGAAAAAAAGAAAGCGCGACGAGAAGAAATCATTTCTTCGGCCTTTCGATGTTTTGCGACGAAAGGCTTCGCCGAAACGACAATGCGAGATATTTTCAATGCATCGGGGCTAAGTTCGGGTGCGGTTTATTCCTACTTTGAGAATAAGGAAGCGATCGTTTACGAGTTATGTGCGCGCAGAACCGAGGATTATGTCGAGCACCTGGAGCGCAGAACAAAAGAGGATGTTGAAATCGGCACCCTTTTGTCGGAAATCATCGAAAGTTATACACGCGGTTTTGGCGAAGAAATGTTTGACCAAAAATCGAAGGTCAACGCCCAAATGTGGTCGGCCGGTATCATGAGAAAAGAACTTCGGGAGGCAGGCAACGTGCTCTTTGAGCGTTACGTTCAAGCGTTAAGTGATCCGATTTCGCGAGCGCAAGATCGCAAGGAAATCGATCCCGATCTGGCGCCAAAAATGGTGGCCGAAGTCATGATTACGATGATTTTTGGTTTAGATTTAAGGCGAGCCTCTCAAGAAGATTTTGATGTAAAAGCGTTTGCGAAAGTGACACGCTCTTTGTTTTTAGGGCAGTTTAATTTAAAGGATAATAAATGAAATTTTTCCCATTTTTGTTTTTACTCGTGGTCGCATGTGGCGCAGATACGCAAAATACTGAAGATCTTCCCCCCGATGCAGAAAATGATGGATTTGTTTCTGAAAACACGGGCAAAGATGATGCCTTCTTAATCAAAGAATTAAGTTATGAGGCGATATGTGTCCTTTCTTTCGTGAATCAAAGTAGCGAGGAGGAACTTTTCGATGTCGTTCATAAGATTCCAGCAAAACGGATTTGGGAAAAGAAAATCGGCGAAGACGGAAAGCTCGGCAGCGCAGACGACCATTATTTCGAAACAGTAGAAGACTTAGACAACGTTAGTTTTGTAGGTTTTTTTACCTTTCGCGCATTGGAAAAGCACGCATTGGCCAATGGATATTGTCCGACCTTAGGCCAAGAAACTTTAGTACCAGGTGAAGATGAAATTTCTCGCCAGATCGGTGAGCGGTCCGAGCAATTCGTCCGGGAAAGATTTGACGAAGATATGACTGCCCGCCGTGATGCTCACGCAAAATCCCACGGTTGTGTGAAGGCTTTTGTCGACGTCGATAACAGCGCATTAAGAGAAGATGAAAAAATTGGCGTCTTTGCTGAAAACCGCGAGTTTCCGGCATGGATACGTTTTTCAAATGGAAACCCGGCCATTCAAAATGACGAGGAAAAAGACGCTCGTGGTTTTGCACTAAAACTTATGGAAGTCCCTGGCGAAAAAGTTCTTGAAAAGCAAAAGGGAGAAAAGACCCAAGATTTTCTACTCATCAACGGTCAATCTTTTTTCGTTAGAACACCCTCGGACTATTTGGAGTTTTCAACCAAAGCCTTTGATGGAAATCCTATCACTTTCTTTTTATCGCTCAATCCACTGAAGTTCAAATTTCGCGAGTTGAAGAATCTGCTCAGTATTGCCTTGGCAAAACCTTCTAGCCCGATCACACAATATTGGAGCACGACGCCTTATGCATTGGGTTCGGGCAGGGCGGTAAAATATTCCGTTCGTCCATGTGGAGACTTCGAATCAGGTTGGCCAAAAGATCGCGATGACAACTTTCTTGGACAGACCTTGGTCGACCAGCTTGCCAGTGAAGATCAATGTTTTGAATTCTTACTCCAGCGTCAAATCGATCCGATTTCAACGCCGATTGAAGACGCGACCATCGAGTGGGAGACGGTCGAATCGCCTTATGTAAAAGTAGCCCAAATCCGCATTCCCAAGCAAAGCTTTTCAAGCGATGAGCAGATGGAATTTTGTGAAAACCTTTCTTTTAATCCGTGGCATACCCTTCCCGCACACCGCCCATTGGGAAATATCAACCGAACGCGTCGTATCGTTTATGACATGATTTCAAACCTTCGTCATACGCTCAATCAGCGCACTGAAGTAGAACCCGAAGGGCATATCAATTTCAACTAAAGGACGTCCCGCGCAGGATTTGATCGCAGATTTAATCAACAATCCCCTTTGCCTTTTACACGAAAAAATCAGGTCGCTTAGAGCGCATTGTCCTTCTCCAGTGCCAATACAATATTGAGATGTTTCCATTTATTGACGCCTAATCTATATTCCGCGACGACCGGATTCAACGTGCGAAACCCAGGGTGCTCCACGCGACATCTTTAAATCCATGATGTCATGTTCTCCCAAAAGGTGCGCAAGCACCCTACGATGGCGGCGAATAACAGCGACCAAGAAAAGTACGAAGGTGAGGTAGTAGAGGGTTAGGTTTCGAGGCTGCTCGACCGGCGCTGTCGATTCAAGGCGTTTCGGGCGCGGATTGAGCGCCTAAGATCAACTCATTGGGATCATTATCCCTCTTTTTCTTTTTACAGTCTTCGTGATCTGGAAACTTTTCACAGTTAATTTTTGGAGCATCCAATAATTTGGCTTTCACTTTTTCCGCGACCTCAGGAACCTCAGCCGAGTCACCGTTTTCGATGATCGTCTCCGTCGTTGCCTCGCCTTCTAGACCCAATTCGATCGTGCCGCGTTGAGCAGGGGGCTCTTTTATTTTTTGGGTATCCTTGGGCGTACTCTCGATTTCCTCACGTTCCATATTCGAAAAATCGGGTCCGCGACGCCGCTGACTACTTGCACAACTGAACGAGGAAAAGAGAATCAAAATAATGATGAATTTCATATCTAGCCTAAGGTTTAGAATCGAACTCTAAAAGATAATAATTCAAAGTTCCACTCTTAATCTGCTAAATATCGAACCTACGTCTACCTGAGCCCAAGCTCAGAAAAAAGGAAGGAATAGGTATCTGTATCGGTTTGAATGTATTCTCGAATCAAATCAGCACCACCGTGACCAGCATTTTTTTCAATACGTAGAAGAACAGGATGACCACTTTTTGAGTGATGTTGAATCGCGGCAACAAACTTTCGAGCGTGCATGGGGTCGACGCGGTCATCATTATCGGCACTCAACATAAGAAGTGATGGATAGTTTTCATCGACAATATGGTGGTAGGGAGAATAGGCATAAATATACTTGAACTCCTCCTCATTGTCGGCCGAACCATACTCAGAAATCCAGGTCATACCGCTACCGAATTTGTGATATCGAACCATATCCAAAAGAGGGACTGCGCAGATAACGGCTTTGAATAAATCGGGACGTTGGACCATCGCCGCGCCGACCAAAAGTCCACCGTTGGAACCGCCACGGATCGCAAGTTTTGAACTCTGGGTGTACTTATTATCGATCAAATACTCTGCGGCGGCGATAAAATCATCAAACACATTTTGCTTCTTTTCTCGCATGCCTGCCTGGTGCCATTCTTCCCCAAACTCGCCGCCACCTCGAAGGTTGGGAATCGCATAACCGCCACCTGCTTCAAGCCATGGAAAAATACTCGCGCGAAAATAGGGGTAGAGACTGACGTTAAATCCGCCATAACCACTCAAAATAAAAGGTGTACTTCCGTCTTTTTTTATCCCTTTCTTCGTGATGACAAACATCGGTACTTTGGTGCCATCTTTAGAAGTAAACCAAACCTGTTCAACTTTGAAATCTTCAGGTTGGATAGGGACCTCAACCTTGGTCCATAAATCAGCTTCACCGGTAGAAATTTTCGTTTTGAAAATACGAGAAGGAACAGTGAAAGACTGAAAGCCAAAATAGGCAGTATCGCTATCCGGCTGGCCGGTCATTCCAAACGTCGCGCCAATACCTGGCAGCTTGATATCGCGAACGAGTTTCCCCTGGAGATCGTGAACGCGTAACTTGCTGTACACGTTGGATAAAAGCGTAAGAACCACATGTCCGCCGACGATTTGTAAGTTCTTGATCACCGATCCATCGCTAAACTCGCTTACGATCTCCTTCCAGTTTTCCTGCGTTGGTTTCTTCGCCGAGGCCTTCATTATTTTGAAGCGAGGCGCCCCCTCGTTGGTGTAGATGTAGAAGTTTCCCTTCCATGATTCGATAGAATATTGGAATTTTTTTCCGACAACGATCGGCTTAAAGCTTTTAGATTTTGATTTTAAATCGCGATAATAGACGTCCGTTGCTGTCCAACCATGCCAAACATAATAGAGCAGATAACGTCCATCACGTGACAAATCCACACCGTGGAATTTCTTTGCATCGCCGATTTTTTCTTTGATGATTTCATCTTTGAGAGGATCAGTTCCGAGTTTATGAAAGCGCACTTCGGAAAAACCAGGGCGTTCAGATGTCGAGATCTTTGGATCTACAGGAAGCCAAGTATAGTAAAATCCCTTACTATCGGGTGTCCACGAAGGACCGGCATATTTTGCGCCTGGAATAATATCAATATCAGAAACTTTTCCGGTCGAGACGTCCATTAAATACATCGTCGACTCGTCGCCGCCTTTTGCACGCAAAGTATAGGCAACTTTTTTTCCGTCGCGGGATGGGTACACACCACCGACAGAGGTCGAACCATCTTTACTCATCGTATTGGGATCGAGCAGGATTTTCTCGGCACCCTCTTCGCCCTCTCGCCAGTAGTAAATCGCCTTCTCCTTGTCGGCATGACGACGAGAATAGAAGAAACGATTTCCTTTTTTATTCGGCGCCCTAACACTGTCCACATAATACAATTCGGCAAAACGTTTTTTCAACATTTCGCGCTCGGGAAGTTGGGACAATTCTGCACGTGTGTAGGTATCTTGCTCGTTCATCCAGGTTTGTACTTTTTCGTTTTTAACGTCCTCTAACCACTGGTAGGAGTCGTGAATATCAACGCCGTGCAGAGTATTTACGACATCAATACGCTCGGTCGAGGGGAAGCTTTCTTTTTTGATCATCGTCGTTTCTTTTCCTATTTTTTCATCCTGAGTCACGGTCGGCTGGGATTGCTGACTGGAACATGCTGCCAACATCGAAATCGCGGCTAACAAGAGCATATTGTTTTTCATGAGGTTCTCTTCTGTAAATTTGTATATCGATATTTGAAACTAGGGGGGTTTGTAAAGCTAGAAAAGCGAAGGCGTGTGTTTGAGAACATCAGGCCTTCAAAAACGCGAAAAATGAAAACAATCATTGGCCCCTATTTCATTGCTAGAACCTGCTTTTACTTTTTCCGCGAAAGGATTGACATAATAAAAGAGCGGACTATATTTCAGTTAGCCATTTAGCTAAACAGCTAACTAGAATAGGTGAGACCTGATGTCAAAAGTATTTAAAGCCCTCGCAGACCCTACGCGACGAAAAGTACTACAACTCTTACGTGAAGAAGAGTTGTCGGCCGGTGAGCTCGCCGAGCATTTTGACTTCAGTAAACCGACCCTATCGCGGCATTTTTCGGTTTTAAAAGAAGCCGATTTAATTCAAAGCAATAAACGCGGCAATCATATCTTCTATCGCCTCAACATTAGTGTTCTCGAAGAAGCGATGTGGGCAATGATGAATATGTTTGGCGTCAACCCGAGAGATGAAAATGAAGAAGAATAAATTTGAACACACAGGCATTCTCGTCCTACATATCCTTTTATTGGCGGTCGCGCTGGCTGTCTCTTATTGGGGGTGGGTCAATATTCCGGACGCTCAACAGATACCAACCCACTGGAATATTCACGGAGAAATCGATGGTTATAGTAGCAAAAACTTCGGCTTGTTGCTTCTACCGGGGGCGATGCTTTTTTCTCTCCTTTTCATGACTATTGGGCCGCTAGTGGAACCGCGGAAAAAGAATTTATCAAAATCGAACAAAGCTTATAAATTGATTTGGGCGACTCAGATTGGTTTGCTCTTGGTTCTACACATCGCGCTTGTCGCCTCTGGTGCAGGCTATATAGTAAACATGATTACTATTACTAGTCTTACGATGGGCGTTCTTTTTATAGTAATGGGGAATTATTTAGGGAAGATTTCGAGTAATTTCTTGTTCGGCATTCGTAACCGATGGACCTTAAGCGGAGACGGGATTTGGGATAAAACCCATCGTTTTGCAGGCCGCATTTATGTCGTGCTGGGCGTTTTGACCCTTGCAAGTGTGTTCGTTCAAAGCAGCGTGATTACGATGGGATTGATATTACTTCTCGTGTTGAGCTCGCTATTGGTTTTTGTGTATTCCTTCCTCCTCTGGCGCAAAGAAAAGATCGTTGGGTGAGGGTCTTCGTTTTTTTAGTATGGGATTTTGAGATTGTCGTTCTTTTATGGCCCTCTAAGAGGAGGAACTTTAGCTGAAAACACACAGGCTGGCACGTTGCCTTCTTCGACGGGTGTGATATTTTTCCGGTAAACCAACGAGGCCCCATGAAAATATATCCATCCATAAATGAAGATCCAGAATCTGAAAAAAGGGTTCTAGAAGTATCCTCAGGTACAGAATTATTTAGCTATTGCGGCCTCCGTAAAGACCTTCCCATTCACGTTCACCCATCCACGGGTACGCCAGATCTCAGCGTGGTTGCCATTCATCTTTTCCCGGACGCTTTCAACGATCCCGAGGGTCGATATTTCCGATCCTGATTTGGGGGGAATCACACACTTGAGCGCAGATCCCAACGCGCTCTTCGACCCACAATTTGTTAAGCTCATTGTTCGCTCAAAGGACACTTTTCCCCGACAAGTGGAGGGTGAAGAAGACTATGAGCTGCAAATTAACGAACGCATTGAGGCCCTTTTTAATGGAGAGAAGTGGAAAAAAAACTAAGACCTTTAAACACTTTTTTGTGTGGAACAAAACAAAGCCCCCCCTTGTCTACGCCTGGCAGTTGCGTGTAAAGGAGAGGCATGAACAACGCACAATACGCTGATATTCTCGAATCCATTGCCACCCTTCGCCAAATTCGGGGCGACAGTCCATTTAAAAGTCGTGCCTTTGAAAACGCGGCGCGTTCGATTCGAAAGATGCCCGAAAAAATCGAAGAACTCATCGACGAGGGCTTCGACCTGACGAGCCTCGACGGCATCGGAAAAAGTATTTCAGGCGAGCTCCATAAGATTCATGAAACGGGCGAATCGCCGACCCATAAGGAATTATTGGCCAATTTTCCCGATGGTATTTTAGAACTCACACGTGTGGAAGGTCTTGGACCCAAACGTATTAAACTCCTTTATGATGAACTCGGAATTTGTGACCTTGCAAGTTTGGAAATCGCCGCCGAAGCGGGTCAGATTTCGGCCCTACCTGGGCTTGGTCAAAAGACAGAAGACAAAATAAAATCGGAAGTCATTCGCCTCAAAAATACGAGCGTCGATAGAATCCCGCTTCCTTTAGCCAGAGCCGCTGGAGAATCTATTGTCGCGGCCTTATCAAAATTGGATTGCATCCAGAAAATCGAAATCGCGGGGTCTATTCGACGAGGCCGCGAGACTTCAAAGGATATTGATATTTTGGTCGCCTCAAAAGACTACACCCTCGTCTTTGACACCTTTGTTGGACTCAAAGAAGTCGACAACATTTTAGTAAGAGGAGATACTAAAACCTCAGTCCGATTAAAAAGCGGAACCCAGGTCGATGTTCGCGTCGTCGAGTTATGGCAATTTGGCGCGGCCCTGCATTATTTCACGGGTAGCAAAGAGCATAATATTCAGATTCGATCTCGCGCAAAAAAAATGGGATTGCGCATCAACGAGTACGGCGTTTTACGTCTATCGGACGAAGAATATATTGCCTCAAAAACCGAGGAAGATATTTTCGGCGCTATCGGCTTGCCGTGGATCGCGCCCGAACTTCGAGAGGGCGGCGACGAAATCGAGAACGCCCTAAATGGTAAACTCCCAGAACTTATTGATAAGACCAGCGTCATGGGCGATCTGCATATGCACACCCTCGAATCGGACGGCAGAAATACGATTCCAGAAATGATCGAGAAGGCCAAAAGCCTCGGCTACACCTATATCGCCATCACCGATCACTCCGCTTTCGTGCCTGTTACGGGTGGCATGACGGCCGATCGCTTCGCAGCCCAGATCGAAGAAATTCGAAAAGAAAATGAGAAGCATAGCGACTTTACACTCCTGGCAGGAATCGAGGTCGATATCTTGAGCGACGGTTCTTTGGACATGGATCTAGAGCTTCTCAAGGTCTGCGATTGGGTCGTTGGATCGATTCATTCTGGGATGAACATGAAAAAAGAGAACATGAATCAGCGTCTTTTGACGGCTATGCATTCGGGATACCTCAACGCCTTTGGCCACCCAACAGGCAGAATTTTAGGCGGACGAAAAGGCTACGATTACGACCTCGATCTGATCCTTGGCGCGGCGATTGAAAACAAGATCGCCTTTGAAATGAACGGATCAACAGGACGTCTAGATCTCAATGCCGAGATGGCAAAGTACGTGAGTCAAAAAGGGGCAATGGTCGTCCTCGGATCTGACGCGCACTCTACCCGTGGCCTCGACGAAATGCGCTACGCTATCCAGCAATCTCGTCGTGCCGAAATCCCTAAATCAAAAATACTAAACTCACTTTCGGCCGCAGACTTACTTCTCGCAACACGATGAAGTTGTTTGGAATGGTAGGGCGCGACCCTCTGTGGTGCACGAAGCCTGCCCGGGGTACGCCCGATTGGTCGTTTTTTTAGAAGCTTTTCTACGTTGTCAGTTTCGTGCTCTTTTTCAAAACGGGCTCGTTAAAGGTGGTAGGAACTCTTACTAAATTGTGCATTCCACTCCGCCGGTGATTTATCCGCCAAACGTGTATAGATTTCCGAAAAATCATCGACTTTGAAATAGGATTTTATTTCAGCGGGCGGACCAAAGTAGGCAAGTTTACCTTTTACGATTAAACAAAGCGAGTCGTATAAGGAAAGTGAGGTCATCACATGGGTCGTGATAATAACAATGCTTCCCTCGTCGGCAAGTTGTCGAAAGGTCTGGGTTAGCGATTTTTCTAATGCGGGATCTAATCCAGAGGTCGGTTCATCGGCAAAAAGAAGTTCCGGTTTGGAGAGGAGTTCTACGCCAACATTTACACGTTTGCGCTGGCCGCCGGAAAGCTTTGAGACACGCAATTTTCTTCGTTC
>JALSKP010000900.1 GCA_026988815.1 Myxococcales bacterium
GAATGGAGCCTAAAATTAATTTCATGGATACCTCATCAAGAAACTATCAAAATTAAAATTCATTCTCAATGTTACTCCGCTCTTATTCGCGCTTTTCTTTTCTGCATGCGATCCTGAAAATGGAATGGGAGGGGACACAGGAATAGGAGAGCAAGGCGATGTCTTTGAGGATATCGATGCCGACACTGGAAACCAAGAACCCCTCTCGATTATAGATCAGAAAGATTGGACGCAGGTCGCTTTCAAAAAGGACCCCTTCGAACCCCCGGATGATGCGACCTGTGATGCTCAATCGGGAATTGGAGCGGAGACCTTAGACGGCGAAGATACGCTTGCGGTTTTAACGGGGTTTTGCGCGTGGGCGACGCTAGTGCAACAAAGCACCTTGCCGTTGAAAAAGGGCGATATTCTCAATCTCAGAATTTGGCATTTTGAACTCACCGGTGAAGGCCCAGCTCATGTAAAGTTAAGGATTGGAGAATGGGTGTTTTTTGAGAAAGAGATTCAAAAACCTCATAAAGCTCAACTCATCGCTGAGTCTATCGTCGTGCCTTTTGATTTTGATATTGGTAGCCAGATTTACTTTCATGTGGACAATCATGGTGCCAATGAATACTCGCTGGTCGAGCTTTCAAAAAATTAAAGAAGATTCAAGGTCGGACCTGACCGTCACCGCGGACGAGGTATTTATAGCTGGTGAGCTGTTCAAGCCCGACCGGACCTCGGGCATGCAATTTACCCGTAGCGATTCCTATTTCGGCACCAAATCCAAATTCTCCACCGTCGGAAAACTGCGTGGAGGTATTATGCATAAGGACCGCAGAATCGATAGAACGGAAAAAAGACTCCGCCGCATTATCGTCTTCTGTGATAATGGCGTCGGTGTGTTGAGAGGAGTGCTGGGCGACGAATAGTAAACCTGCCTCCAAATTTTCCACGATTTTAACGGACAGGATAGCGTCCAAATACTCAAGATCCCAGTCTTTTTCATCGGCGAGTTGAAAACGATCGTCAATCGCTTTTGCGTCCGCTTCTCCGCGAAATTCGCAGCCTTCTAAGGTGTCGATAAGACGAGGTAAAAAGAGCGTTGCAATGGACCGGTCGATGACCAGACTTTCCGTCGCTCCACAGATTCCTGTGCGCCGAAGTTTTGCGTTTTGCACAACTTTCAGAGCTTTTTCAAGATCTGCTTTTTCGTGGATGTAGGTGTGGCAATTGCCTTCCAGATGGAGAAGGGTGGGAACACGGGCTTCTTTTTGAACGAGCGAAACTAAGCCCTTGCCTCCCCGCGGAATGAGGAGATCGATGTAGTCGGTGCAGCGCAGTAAAGCTCCCACAATTTCTCGTTCAGGATCGTCTACCATTTGAATCGCCTCAACTGGCAGTCCCGCTTTTTCCAACCCCGAACGCATACACTTAACGATGACACGAGAGGAATTCAGGCTGTCCGATCCGCCTCGTAAAATAATCGTATTGCCCGATTTGATACAAAGCGCGCTCGCGTCTGAACCGACATTGGGACGGGACTCATAAACCATGGCGATGACACCGATAGGCACGGCAATACGTTCCATTTTGAGACCGTTAGGTCGGTTCCATTTTCCGAGATTTCGTCCCACGGGATCGGGAAAGGTTGCGATATTTTCTAAGGCAAGGGCCATATTTTCGATGCGACTCTCGTCGAGTCTTAAGCGATCTAAGAAAGCATTCGGTCTTTCCTTCTTAAGTGCGTGCTCGAGGTCGATGGCATTGGCCTCCTTTAAGGATTCCTTTTGATGGCGCAACGCTCTTGCAGCAAAGCGAAGGGCTTCGTTTTTCGATTCAGTGCTCGCTTGAGCAAGTTGCAACCCAGCCTTTTGGGCCGATTTTCCAAGTTGATTTACGAGTGCGAGGATGTCTTCATGTGTCATAAGCAACTGCTTTTGAGGTGAACCATGTCTATACCATAAGGTGTAAAGCGAAAGGAACGGTGGTTTTTTTGATGAGGTAAGTTTGCCCCAGGTGTGGTGTGCTCTCTATTGCGAAGCTATCGTTTTTCATGTGGGATAGGGCGATAAAGATTGGCACGTCCTGTGCATTTCATTGAGTTAGAAACCTAGGAAAAACCTATGAAGTATCTTATCATTCTATCTCTCCTCCTAAGCGCGTGCACGGTTGACGACAATGTCGAAGATGAGGCGTTTACAGAGCATGGCGAGAGTTCAGATTTCGAGGTGGTGATACAAGAGGATGGTAAGGGCGACGAGTTTGCCGCGCGTTTTGATGAGGACTCCATTCTTTCAGACCGTACTTTTACCGATTCGGCGCGTTTAAATGCCGCTCAAATCCAAACATTTCTCGAAGCGACGCCTTACGGGCGTTCGAGTTGGCTTGCACGCGAACGCGTTAATGGTCGACCCGCATCTCGATTGATTTCTGAGACTGCACGTGAATATGGTTTGAATCCAATAGTCTTGCTAACCCGTTTTCAGGTCGAAGGGTCACACATTTCCAAGTCCCGTCGCCCAGGTAACTTTTCCGTGAATCGTGCGTTGGGGTGTGGATGCTTTGATGGATCTGCGTGCCAGTCTCGCAATTTGGGACTGAAGAAGCAGCTATCTTGTGCCGCGAAATCGCTACGCAAAGGTTACGATAGTTCCGTCTCCGGGACGGGCGCATGGGTGAAGTTGAAATCTCGCCGGACCCTCGATCCAATGCGGGTTACTCCAGAATCTCATGCTACGGCGGCCTTGTATGCGTATACGCCGTGGGTTTTACGAGGAAGAGGTGGCAATTGGTTGGTCTGGAATATCACCCAACGTTTCTTAAGCCATGTCCCGAGTGCAGCAGCGCCCCATTCACCAACCGTCGTGCAGGCCTGGGTTGGCAGTCCTTGTACACGTGATAATCAATGTGATTTTACTGCAGATGGTAGTCCTGCTTTCTGTTTCAATTTTGAGAAAAATGGTGTGGAGCAGGGTGTTTGCACGCTTCCGTGCGAGGGATATTGCCCGGATAAGGAAGGCGAGCCGCTAACATTCTGTGTGCGTTCGGACGTGGATGGCATTGGAATCTGTGCGGAGCGTGTGGATGCCGGAAATTCATTTTGCGGGGACAATCCTGCGACGGAACAAGCTTACGAGTCGCGTTTTATTGGAACGAGCAACGCGAGATCGTCGACGAAGAATGTCTGTTTGCCGACTAACCTATAGGTTCGGCAGCGTATCTTATAAGGATTTCTGATAGATGGTAACCCGCTGTGGTTACTATTTTTTTAGTTTCTGATTTAAACAAAACAGCTTGACCCTCCTACAAATGTTCAGTAGCGTGACAAATGTTCATGCTGGTCTTAAGATCAGATCAATTTTATCGAGTGACGGAAATGGCAGAACGACCAGAAAAAAAACTAACGGAACGCCAAGGTAAGGTTCTAAATTTTATCGGTGAGCATATTCTTGATGCGGGTTATCCGCCGACGATTCGGGAGATCGGCGATTATTTAGGTATTCGATCGACAAATGGCGTGAATGATCATTTGAAGGCTCTCGAAAAAAAGGGATATATTGAGCGCACAGATGCTAAATCCCGTGCCTTGAAGCCTCTTTTTTGGCCAGATCGAAATCCTTTTGAAACCTACGTTCGTGACGAGAACGCTGAAGAAACCTTTTCTATCCCTATCGTCGGACGGATTGCCGCGGGCGTTCCCATTGCTGCCATTGAAAACGTCGAAGAGCGGGTAACCCTTGGGCAAAGCCTTATCGGACAACCCAAAGACGTGTTCGGGCTCACGGTACATGGTGAGTCGATGATCGAAGACGGTATTTTTGATGGAGATTATATCTTCGTGAAAAAGCAATCCGTGGCCAGAAACGGAGAAATTGTTGCTGCGATGGTTGATGGTGAGGCGACTGTTAAGCGTTTCTACAAAGAAGACGGTCGTATTCGATTACAACCCGCCAATAGTACGATGGAGCCAATCTATATTGATGCCTCTCAAGGAAAAGAAACCTCCATTCTCGGCAAGGTTATTGGCGTGTTCAGAAAACTTTAGAAACGGCGCTACGAACGATTCGCGCGAGATGAGAAGAAAAAAGGGCGTCCCTTTGGCTGAAACTTTTTTTCTCTTTGTCCTTTCTCCTCCACACGTTATACCTTTCCCCGAATGTAGGAGCATTGTTTGAAAACCCTCGCAAATATTCAAGGACAGGACGCGGCTTTACAGCATCTTAAAAACGCGATTGAATCCGACCGAATGCATCATGGGTATATTTTTAAAGGACCAGAAGGCGTCGGGAAACGACATTTTGCCCTCACACTTGCGACAATGCTTTTATGCGTAAAGCGACCAGAAAGAACATTTATAGACGGTTGTAATCAATGTCCTTCATGTCATAAAATGAAGACCCTTCAACATCCCGACTTGCTCATCGTTGAACCTTCAGGGGCGTCGAATACCATTAAAATTAACGAGATTCGAGAAATTTCAAAATTCGTCAGAAATCATCCTTTTGAATCTCCACATCAAGTCATCATTATTGATGACGCACATACGATGACCAAAGAAGCGTCCAACGCCTTGCTAAAAACCTTGGAGGAACCTCCTCATTGGGTACGCATGTTTCTTGTTAGCCATCGTGTTAATCGCCTTTTGGATACGATTCGTTCGCGTGGACAATTCGTTCAGTTCAAAAAATTAAGGAATGCTCGCTTATCAGAACTCGTCGACGAATCTCTTCCTCAGGTTGATCTGGCTACAAAAAAATTAGCCATCGAACTTGCCGAGGGCAGCATTTCTCGAACGCTTTCTTTTATCAATGAGGGCGTTTTAGAGCGGCGACAACTTACCTTGGAAATGATTGAAACCTTAGATGCCAATCATCCCAAAACCATCAATGATGCGGTAAGTGTTTTGTTGAAATCCAAAGACCGAGCCCACGCGAGTGAAATTGTGGACCATCTTCAGTTGATCATTCGCGACCTTGTCGGCGTCCTTTCTGGTACTCGGATTTTAGATGACAGTCGGCGCGGCCTCCTGCTAAAAAAGCTCGCTGAATCTGCACGTCTAAACGATATTCTTAAACTCCGAATTCAGCTATCAGAAGCCAAAAATATGATATCGAGAAATGGGAATACCACCCTCGTTTTCGAATGGTTATTGAGCGAATTCGTGGACTCTTTTACGTTCAAAAAAGTCAGTTGATTTACTAAAGGTTTAGTGTGATTGCTTCCAAAAATCTCGATCTAGAAGGCGCCCCATTTAAGGGGAAGAAAAAACTTGTGGACTCGGTTCTCGTAGAATTCAAGACAGATTTTAGTAAACATCGTTGTAAGGTCGGTTTATTGGGACTCTCGCCCGGTGAAGACGTGATTGTTGAAACCAAACGAGGTCCCTTCATTGGACGTGTTAGGTCCCACGTTGAACGCTCCGTGATTTCAGAAAATTTGGAAGCCAAGGTGATTCGAAAAGCATCTGAGGCCGACTTAGATG
>JALSKP010000901.1 GCA_026988815.1 Myxococcales bacterium
AAGAGTTGATGGACGAACATGAAGATGTTTATGAAGGCTACAATTTGGAAGTCTCAAGTCCTGGAATCGAGCGAAAGCTAACCAAACCCAAGCATTATAAGATGTCGATTGGAAAGACGGCGCGAATCGTTCTAAAAGATAAAATAAACGATCAAAATATATTTGATGGAACAATAGAAAATTTCGAAAATGATAAGATTGAGGTGATGACTGAAAACGGGCGCGTAGAGCTTCCTTTTGAGAACGTGACCAAAGCAAAATTAACCTTTCAGTTTTAGGATAAAGTATGAGCCTGTTACAGGACATTAAAGAAGTTGGTGAGTTAAAAGGGATTAACCGAGAAGTCCTCGTGGATGCATTGAAGGCTGCAATTTTAACTGCAGCGAAACGTGTTTACGGATTAGATCGAGAATTCGAAGCAGATTTCAACGAGAATACGGGCGATGTGGAATTATTCCAAATCGTAACCGTCGTTGACGAACTTATCGACACCGACCGCGAAGTTTTGATCTCCGATTTGCAGAAAATTGGAAGTAACGCTCAGCTTGATGAGGAATTGGCTTTTCAGGTGTTCTACCACGAAAAAGATCGTGCTAAGGCAAAAAAGCAAGACGAAACCTACGGCGAAATTTTAGGTATGGACTCCTACAATTCTACCTTTGGTAGAATCGCTGCCCAGACCGCTAAACAAGTGATCATTCAGCGTATCCGTGAAGCGGAAAGAGACGTTGTCCACGCTGAATTTATTGACCGCGTTGGAGAGATGATAACCGGAATGGTTCGTCGTTTTGAAAAAGGCGATATTATCATCGACCTCGGAAAGACGGATGCGATTCTCCCTCGTCGAGAGCAGACGCCACGCGAAAGTTACCGTCAAGGCGAACGTATTCAGGCGATGATCAAGGATGTTCGTAAATCTAGCCGTGATCCTCAAGTCGTATTGACGCGATCTGATCCACGGCTTCTCTTCAAACTCTTTGCTCAGGAAGTTCCAGAAATCGAAGAGGGAACAGTACGTATTGTTGCTGTTTCTCGTGAACCAGGTGTGCGATGTAAAGTCGCCGTCTACAGCCGTGATTCGGCGATTGATCCCGTTGGCGCTTGCGTTGGGATCCGAGGAGCACGCGTTCAAGCTGTCGTACAAGAGCTACGCGGCGAGAAAATTGATATCGTTCAATACGTTGATTCGCCCGCACCTTTTGTAGGTAATGCAATCCTTCCGGCTGAAGTCAGCAAGGTGCTTATCGATGACGCGAATATGACAATGGAACTTATTGTTCCTGACGACCAGCTCAGTTTGGCGATCGGTCGAGGGGGACAAAACGTTCGCCTCGCTGCTCAGCTAACAGGCTGGAACCTTGATATTATCAGTGAGACACGTCTTCGAAACATGATGACGGAAGCCAAAAACAACTTATTGGAATTCCCAGGCATCGACGAAGAAATGATCGAAACCTTGTTTTCCTTGGGATACAATAAGCTTGAGCACATTGCCCAAGCTGGGATTCCAGAATTGGCGCAAGTTCCAGGCTATTCCGATGAGAAAGCCGCAGCAATTATCGCTGCTTCAGTAGATATTCTAAAAAGACCTACGCAAAAGTCGCTTGGCGATATGTCACCAGAAGAACTCGAGAAAAGAGATCTTCAGACGATTCGTGGTGTCGGTGGGAAGGTTGCAGCCGCGATTCACAAAGCAGGATACCATTCTGTTTTGGCCGTCGCTTTTGTGACCGATTCGGACAAGATGGCAGAAGATGCAGGCATTCCAATGAAAAAAGGGAAGCAGCTTATTCATGCGGCAAAGAAGCAAATTTGTATTGAGAAAGGCTGGGATGAAGAAACCTTCGAAAACGAAAGGATTTCCTTCTACAAACCGCCTGTGAGTGAAGACGAAGATGAGGCCCCGGTCGAGGGAGTTAAGATCCTTTCTCGTCCAGATGACGCGGCAACTGAGGAAGAATAGAAGTGGAATTGTCTGATTCTGAGCGAAAATGCGTCGGTTGCGGAAAGCACGATGCGCGTGAAGGATTAGAACGATTTGTAAAAATGGAAGATAACGTGATTTTTGATATGCGAAAAAAGGCACCGGGGCGAGGAGCACATGTTCACGCCACAACTGAATGCTTAAATCGGGCGATCAAAAGTGGATTTGCGAAAAGCTTTAAGGCGAAAGTTAAGATTGAGGACGACTTCCTGAATATTTTTTTGTCTTCTGTTTTTACGCGATTTCAAGAGGGTCTTCGTGTGGCATTTCGAAATAGTGATCTCGTTTTCGGAGGAGATTTGGTTTCCGAGGCGATGAAAAATAATCGCGTACGTTCCTTGGTCATCGCTAGCGATGCCGGACATGCGGTTTCTCGGAAATTCGAATCAAATGCGCAAAGAAAAGAAACGCCGTATTTTACGGCGATTCGTGGCGCAATTCTGGGCGGGATTTTAGGAAAAGATTTTATTAGCGTCTTAGGTTTCGTTTCTCGAAGAGCGACACCTGTTTATAGAGACCTTCAAATATTAGAAAAAATGGGATTCTGGAACTCAGACTTGAACCCCAAACCCAACAAGGGTATAGGCATCGCCAACGGCGAAGAACAGATTTTGGAAGAAATCGTCGGGAGAAAAAATGACCGAACTTAGAGTGTATCAACTAGCGAAAGAACTTGGAATCAAGAAGCAAAAGCTGGTTTCACAAATCAACAAAGAACTCAAGCTTGGGTTCGAAGTAAGTAACCCGATGACCTTTTTGAATTCTGCGGAAGCCATCGCCATTCGCACTGCGATTACGGGCGAGGCTCCAAAGGTTGTGGAGAAACCCACAAAAAAGAAACGGAAATCAAAAAAAGCCAAGGCGAAAGTCGAGGAAGTACCCGTCGAGGAGGTCGCTTTATCGGGACCGATTCGAAGACGCCGAAATGTAGTGTTTAACGATGAAGGTGAAGTCGAAAACGAAACGCTTCAGCTTATCTCGGCCGATGGTCAGCCTGTTGAGCCTGTCGAAGAGGAGGTCGTCAGCGACGAAGTTTCGATTAGTGAAGACTTTTTGGCACCTTTGAAAAAGAAGAAAGAGATTCATCTCAACCCAGATGAGATTTTTGCAAATTTTGCAGACAAGCCTAAGATCGATGAAGAGGCTCCCAAGCCATCTGCACCATCTCTTGTCGCCAAGAAAGTTGAAGTCGTCGAAAAAAAGGAGGTTGCAACAGAAAGTAAACCTTCTAGTGGTGCGAAAATTTTAGACAAACCACCAATTGCGATCAAACCCAAAGTCAAACCTACGGCTAAAACCCCACCTAAAAAGAGGGGAGCTCAGGTTGTCGGAACAATCAATCAATCCGTCCTCCTTGATCGACTAGCGGCGGATGGAAAAGATTTTTCACCCGGACCAAAGAAATCGCCTCAAAATAAAAATGTTCGAGGACGCAAGCCCGGGGGTCAATCTAAACGTGTTGTTGAAGGGCGAGATCTCTACGATGCGCGTTCACGTCGTAATCGAAGAAGAAATGCTCGAAATGCAAAAACGACGATTAAGAAAACTGAAATCACTTTGGCGGCAGAGCATAAAC
>JALSKP010000902.1 GCA_026988815.1 Myxococcales bacterium
GAACACGCTGTATAAATTTCAGCAAGTTCTGTGACTTGGGTTTGAATAAGGTCCAATTTTTTATGCGCAAGACCTACTTCAAGTAGTGCGTTGGCATATCGTTTTGCTGCAGATCCACGCATTGTTTAATCCATCGCTCTTAGTTCGTCGACAAAGTCAGACACCAACCCATTTTGGGCATGATCGCTCATCTTCGTTGTTAGTTTAGTCATTGCAAGACCAATTGCTTCGTCGACGGCTTGTTTTTCGATCGCCGAAACTGCTTTTCGTGTTTCTTGTGAAATGATCATTTCAGCATCCACGCGCATTTTTTCGACCTGCTTTTTTGCGTCGACGATAAGGCGGTCTCGCTCTCTTTCGCCTTGTTCGTGATACTCATCCATGATGGATTGACGTTCTTTCTCAAGGTCTTTTAATTTGTCTTCGAAGCGTTCAAGTTGTGCTTTGGCTTCCAAACGAAGTGCTTTTGCAGCGTTCATTTCGCTTACTAATTCTTCACGTCGTTTGGCGAAGAAAGACTGCATCGCAGGGAGCGCGTACTTCCATAAAACGCCGGCAAAGACGAGAAAGTTAACCATGTTCCATGCCCATTTATCCCAAGGAAAATGAGCGGCGCCGTGTGCGTTATGCGCAGCTTCGACAGCATGCTCTCCGCCTTCGGCGAAAAGAGGGCCAGCGATGCATACAATAGCGAGTACCAAAAGCGTTTGCATGAAACGGTTGTTCACAACGATGCTCCAGTTGGGAGAATTTTTCCGACAATAGAATCGGCTAAAGCAGCGGATTTACTTTTAATTTCAATCAACGCTGCATCTTTATTATTTTGAATAATGTCTCGTTCTGAAACGATTTTTTTCGCGAGTTCGACGCGGACTTCCTCAACCACCTCGGCCGATTCAACAACGCCTTGACCACGAAGAGATTCACGAATCTCGGTCGCATCATTTCGGATTTTTTTCATTGTTTCTTCGTATTCGGCAATCTTTCTTTCGGCTGCCTCGGTGTCGGCTTGCGCGTCTTCTCGCGCTCCGCCAGTCGCTTCGCCACGCGCTTCCATCGCCTTCATATAAGGTTTGATAAGAAGAGGCGTTAATATAACGAAAAGCGTCAAAAAAAGCAGTCCCATGAACGCCGCAGAAATATCCACATCGATGGTGACTGAGGCGAGAATTGGGATTATTTGTCCTATCATAAGAGCACTCCTAACAAGCCTTTAATTCGTGCTGGCCGCCAACTATCACGCGCCATTTTAGGTGTCAACAGCAGACGCGAGATCCATATTCAAACAAGGATGCGAGCAACGATATCGCGCTTTAAAAGGGTTAATTTGTCGAAACCAGAGACTTTCCTCTTCATTTCGGTTAGGGTAAACTAATTGATGAATTTTAATGAGTTGTAAAAATGAAATATTTGATCCTTTTCTCTCTACTTATCGCATGTGGTCCTTCTGAAGACGAAAAAGGCCCCGAAGAAGATGCGCTGACCTTGTCTGGCAAAGACGATAGTTTCCGAAAGCCTACTTTCCATGGCCATGTTTCCTTTGGCGAATCGGAGTTTTCGAGCATTACCAAGAGCGAAAAAATCCATGCGTGGACTTTCGCCCTATCCGGCCCTGCCGAGGTCACCATTGAAACGGCCCACGATTCGGAAGTCGATACGGTCCTCTACTACTATAAGAAAAACGCGATCACCCGAAACTGGGGCCCTTATAAAAAGAAAAACGATGACTATAAGGAAAACGATTGGTCTAGAATTTCCTTTAGTGGAGATACTGGAAATTATAGAATTATAGTAAAATCACATTCTAAAACCGAACGTGGTGGGTTCTCATTTCAGGTCAACTGCGAAGGTGAGGGATGCGAAGATAATGGCGTCGCCCTCCGAGATAGCTTGCAAACGCAAGCCGCAGAAAAACATATCGTCCTCGGCTACCGAGGCGCTCGTGATGAAATGTACAAGTACGGCGGAATCGATGACGAAGAAGGGCGAATTGAAGGACTCTATTCCGGACGTCATGTGGATACAGACCAAACACGCGTCCCCTCGTTGAATTGCACTACAATAGAAGGATCTGCGATCGAGTGTTCTATGAATACCGAACATACTTTTGCGCGCCACTTTCTCCGCAAATACTTAATTGATAAAAGTCCCGAATTTTTCGCCGCAGAAAGCGATCTCCATCATATCTATCCTGCAGATCAAGTGATCAACGCCAAGCGTGGTCATTTCTCCTTTGGCGAAACCGATTGTGATGAAAAAAACAACTGCAAAGTCAACGAGGAATCAAAACTAGGCATTCCCACGGGCGAAGAAGGATCGGCCAGATGTTCCAAAGGAAAACTCGATTCGGGACAAGCCGAGTGTGTTATCGAGGTTCGCGATCTCCGAAAAGGCGATGTCGCTCGCGCCCAATTCTACATGGCCATGCGGTATGGCATGCCTTTGGACGAAAAGACCGAAACGATCATGAAAACATGGAACCAAGACGATCCACCGGACGCGAAAGAAATGTTACGTAACGACCGTATTGAACAGGTCCAAGGCAACAGAAATCCTTTCGTTGATGATCCAGATTTAATAAGCAAGATTACTAATTTTTAGAAAGAAAGAACCATGATGAAAAGTGAAAACGTGAAGCCACGAACTTTCGTTTTCGATATCGAACAACCAGGCTTCAATTTACACAAGGCTTTCATTAAAAACACCGAGGGCCCATGACCATTTGCCTACCAAAGGTGTGCTATTCTAAAACAGTCCGACCCAAAGGCGGTGATACCGTACGGCTACGATACAACAACGAATTTATTGAAGGTCGCCTGCCAGATAAACCACGAGATTGCATTTTAATCAAAGATTTCAAATTCATCTCAGACGAGACGGATGGAAGGGTCCAATAGTACTGCATTTAATCGTAAGCGAAAAAATTGAAATTCCAGCTCTCCCTTTGCAGGCCCCTGATATATCCGATGGAAAAACCTTGCTAAGGAAATATTAACCTTAGTACAAATCCTTCACCATTTTACGGGCCCGCCGATCTCGTACGGATAAAATCACGATTAGAAACGGGGAAACAATACAAGCTGCAAATATTAAATCTCCCAGTATCGAGGAATGTTTAACAAAGAAAAATAAAAGTCGGGGCAGGAAAATGATACCCTATCCCGAAATTTGAACTGCGTATTTCAAGCCTTGAATTCAGGTTGCTCTTTCTACCGTGGTAGAAGATTCCATACGCGAAATCTCGATATGTTGATTCATTAGCGCAAAACCAAGATATGCGACGAGAGCACACAAAGGAATTAAAACCGCGATATAGAGGTCTATTTGTGAACTGAAAATATATTGGACAGCGACGATACTTAGCATTGATTCTCTCTCTCAACTTCTTCCAATTTTAGCTTTAAGCCTAAGAAACTGTAAACGAAGATAATTACTCACGTTTAGTTCGATTTTATCTAATCAAGAGGATCTAAGTCGTTTAACTTCTGTAATACAAAAGGCCCTTTCATGTTCTCTTGTTCACCAATTGTCCGACCGAAATATGGGAGCTTTCGAGCAACGCACATTCGCCATTGCTCGTTTTTTAGGTCGCGGTTATAAGGTCCATAAAGCTGAACGAGTACGCTATGACTGTAAAAAATTTCCAAGATATTTTTCTGACCCTTCAACGTTTTTGGGCCAATCACGGATGTGTGATCCAGCAACCCTGGGATGTCGAAAAAGGTGCAGGTACTTACAACGCGGCGACTTTTCTTCGCTCCCTTGGTCCTGAACCGTGGAATGTTGCCTACGTCGAGCCTTGTCGCCGACCCACCGACGGACGATACGGCGAAAATCCCAATCGTCTTGGTGCCTACTATCAGTTCCAAGTTCTTTTAAAGCCAAGTCCCGACAATGTACTCGATCTCTATTTCGATAGTTTACGCGAGCTTGGCATTGATCCAATGGCCCACGATCTTCGACTCGTCGAGGACGATTGGGAACAACCGACTCTCGGTGCATGGGGCCTTGGCTGGGAAGTCTGGATTGACGGTATGGAGGCCACGCAATTTACGTATTTCCAACAGGTCGGCGGCATCGAACTTGACCCTATTTCGGCCGAAATTACCTACGGGCTTGAGCGCATCGCAACCTATCTGCAGAACGTGGATAGCATTTTTGATCTCAAATGGTCCGACGACATCACCTATCGACAAATTCGTCATCAAGAGGAAGTCGAGTTTTCGACCTTTAACTTTGAAGAAGCGGATACCGAAAAGCACTTTCGATGGTTTGAAGAATACAAAGAACAAGCCGAAGATTTAATGAAAAAAGAGCTCGTCTTGCCAGCCTACGATTTTATCATGAAAGCCGGTCACACCTTTAATGTGCTCGATGCCAGGTCGGCAATTAGTGTTAGCGAACGGCAAAAATATATTCGAGTGATACGCGGACTCTCCTGCCAGGTTGCTCAAGCTTATTTGAAAAAACGACAAGCCTTGGACTTTCCAATGCTTCAAGAAAGTGAGCGGGAACGTTACGCCAATTACTTCAAGACGGAGGAAAAATAATGAATACCATCGATCTATTATTTGAAGTTGGATGCGAGGATCTTCCCGCGCGTTTTGTAAACCCCTCCGTTGAAAGCCTAAAGCTTTCCATACAAAAGGGACTTGAAAATCAACGCATATCGTATGAAAGTTTACAAACTTTTGCGACACCACGTCGCCTCGTCATCGTTGCAAAAATTGCCGATGCCCAAAGCGATCTAAGCGAAGAGAGAACGGGCCCTCCCGCGAAATTTGCGATGAAAGACGGCGATCCGCAAAAGGCGGCCATTGGATTCGCCAAGGGCCAGGGAGTAGATCCCAAAGATATCTACATCGTGGAAACCCCCAAAGGCGAATACGTTGCCGTCAAGGTCGAAGAAAAAGGCTCGCCTAGTGCCGAGATTCTTCCGAGCATTCTCGAAGACGCGCTCAATGCTTTAAAATTTCCAAAGTCGATGCGATGGGGAACGCAAAAGAAATCTTTCGGCCGTCCTCTTCGTTGGTTATGTGCGGTGCTTGCTGGGCAGCCTCTTCCTATGGAATTCGCTGGCGTAAGTTCAGATAATAAAACCTATGGACATCGTTTTTCGGCGCCAGCAGAGATCACCATAACAAGTAGCGATGTTTACAAAGAAGCGCTTCTTAAAGCAGATGTCGTTATTGATTTTCAGGAAAGAAAATCCACTATTTCAGAGTTGGTTTCAGCTATTGCAAAAGGTGCCAGCGGTCAGATCGTAGACGATCCAGGTTTATTAAACGAGGTCGCCAATCTTGTTGAAAAACCCCATGCCGTCCTCGTCGAATATAGCGAGCATTACCTTGAGCTACCGGATGAGGTTTTAATATCGTCTATGCGAAAGCACCAACGTTATTTTGCTATTCAGAATAGCCAGGGCAAGCTTATTAACGCCTGTGCGGTCGTCTATAA
>JALSKP010000903.1 GCA_026988815.1 Myxococcales bacterium
TCGGGGGCGCGCAAAAATCCGAAACCATCGGGAAGGGTCTCAAGGACGCCTCCACCGAAAATATCTGTTTCCGTTTTTAGAATGGCGAAAATAAGCTCCTGTTTACGCATGTTCGAGGCGCCATCAATTTCGGCGTCGTTTGCGAGTTTGAGGAGTTCGGCCATTTTTTTAGCTTTCAGTTCTTGTAGATGCATTTATGTTCCTAATCTTTTGAGTTGCGTGGGATTACAACGGCTGGTTTTATAGATGTTTATTTGGATTCTATGGAAGAAAGTATGTTTGTAATTTAAGGCCCTGAGTTAGGATGTCAAGGCAAGAAAATGAAAAGAGAGCGCCAAATGACGCTCTCTTTTCGGTTGTACTGAAACACACTGGACTGGTTAAGATTCGGGCGTTTCGATAGAAGTAAAAAGCAAAAGGTGTACCAAGAGGGTTGGGAGTGTGAAATTACGAGCGTTTACAACGACTTAGGGTAAGATTGTGGTTTTCAGCTCAAAGAATGAGGACGAAATAACGACATCGATGTCAGAGTGGATACTTTTTAGGCCTCAAAAACACGAATTTCCGTGATCCAACATCCCCTTTACCCAGACGCGTTGGTTTGCACGGTATTTGCTCTAAATTGTCACGAACAAGTACTTTCGTTTTAACTAGACTCACCAGGCGCCGGAGGAGTGAAATGAAAAAGAAAAAAATTCTTATAATTGATGATGACCAGGTATTGCTCGCTATAGCTAAAGTAGCTTTTGGAGATACGGTGGAGGTCATAACCATCGATTCAGGCCTCGATGCTATTGAAATAATGGCGCGCCACGACTTCGATCTGGTCGTTTTGGATCATCAAATGCCCATTCTTGACGGTTTTGGTACCTTGAAGGCGATCAAGCAATTTTGGCCTGATCAAAAAGTCGTGTTCTGTAGTACGACCGTGAGTCGAGATACGATGAAAGCCTTCCATAATGCCGGCGCACTTGGCGCGATTTGTAAACCTACCAATATTGCAAAGCTTCCCGTTTTAGTTCAGGCCTTCTTTTAAGCGCAATGCGTCTTAAAAATTAGTAAGAGACGGCAAGTTCTTTTGTCCCATTTTCTGAAACCCAATAGGGAACCCACACCAAACAAAAAAGTTTGAGGTCGATGTTTTTCTTTTTGACGTAGACTTGAACCTCTTCGACGGGATGGGCGTCCATCGCATATTTCTGCGCACTCTCTCGCAATTTTTCTTCGCTTTCTGCATTGAGATTAGAAATTGCCTCAAGAGCGGAGTCATATTTTTCCTGCGCACGATCAACATCTCTTTTTTCTTTCAACGCCTTAGATCCTCGCCTTGCACTGGTGGAAATGCGCCGGCTGGATTTGCGCCCAAAAAATGCGCCGAAGATAGAGCTACCAATGGTGACTGCGGCATCCATTGATGCTGAACGCGCCTGATCTTCTTGGGTTTCTAGACTATGTTCGGCCCGCTGTAGCCGATTTTGGGCGGTTTGGATTTTCTTTGCGTAACGGTCACGAATTTTGTCCAATGCATCATCACGCTTTTCTTTGAGCAACTCGCGTGTGCGTTGTACAAACGCGGATTGGGACTCCTTCCCTTGGGAATTCAACTTCAAGGTAGGACATCGCCAACAGCTGAGCGTTTCGTTTTTGTAGAGATAGGTAATCAAGCTTTTGGACCATTTGGTGTAGCTTGTTTTTCGCGTGGCCAACTTGGGGAGATCCATAAATGAACCTTCGTCGGGTTCGCTGGAAAACTGACTTGGATCCAAATCGACGCGGAAGGCTTTGGCGTTCCAATCCAAAATAAGGGGATCGGCTTGGATGCCGTGGACAATGCCGAAATGGATCGATTGGTCTAATCCATACTTGGTGTCGTCGAAATAGGATTCTCCCCACCCGTAAAGCATGGGGCGATAAAGAAGCTTACTCGTTTCAGCCGCCTCGATTCCCGGTTTCATAAAAAACTGGGGGATACCCTCAAGCATGGGACGGATAGAAGGTGTGGGCGTATTCGACGATGGAATTGGTGGTGAGGGTTCCTTTGAAATCTGTTCTGCCAAACCCGGTGGCGCGGCAATTTGAGGCGAATTTTTCTGAGCGTCCATCAGGGTGCTGATATCGCTACGGGTGAGGGGGCCTTTCATATAGGACATCACCCAACGTGTTTGAAAGAGCACAGGTTTGTCTTCATGAACATTGTGAAGTAAAAAGGTACGACTCTGCAGTCCAGAAAGAATATCGTTAATCGCTTTTCTATCTGAGAATTGACCTCCAGCACTGATGAGTCCCGTCACGACGCGATCCCGATCCTGTTTTGTTTGAAGTCGCCCAAGGAACCAGGTTCCAGCATTGGAAAGTGCTTTATAGTCAATATCAGAGGGATTTTGGGTCGCTAAAACAAGTCCCAAACCGTAGGCGCGCGCCTGTTTGAGCAAGGTCAGGAAAGGACCTTTGGTTGGCGGATTTGCAACAGGTGGGAGGTAGCCGTAAATTTCATCCATATATAAGAGTGCTTTCAGGCTCGTTGTCCCAGATTGTGTTCGCATCCAACTCACCATTTGGTTGAGAAGGGTGGAAACAAAAAACATCCTTTCCTTATCGTCCAAATGAGCGATTGAAAAAATGGACACACGAGGTTTTCCCGCTGTGGTGAATAAGAGAGAAGGAATATGGAGCCTTTCGCCCTTAAGCCACGCAGCGAAACCGGGAGAGGCTACGAGATTGTTTATTTTTTTGGCCAAATCAAGCCGTTTCTTAGGACCAAATATCGTATCAAGATCCATGAAACCGATTTTCTCAATGGGTGGATGTTGAACCGCGTCGATGAGTTTGGCTAGATCCAGTGATTCCCCTTGTCTCCAATAATGTCCAATAAGAGAGCTTAGAAAAACGAAAACGGGCGATTGAGCGTCCGTATCTTCGTTCATCAATCCAAGAAATGAGCCTACCGTCCCAGAGATTTGATCGCTTAGAAATTCTTCGTCTTGAAGAATTTTTTGCCCAGGGGCCTCAAGGCTAGAAAGAATGGAAACCGACAACCCGGCACTGGAACCAGGCGTAAAAATACTGAAATGGGCTTTGCTTTTAAGGCGACCAATTCTTTCGGGATTCTGACCCCATTGGGCCAGGCCGTTTTTCCATAAGATCGATTTTTCCTCCGCTAAAGTTTGCAAGTCAACGGATTTGCGACGCGCTTCATCGGCATCCATCCAGGGCAAAAAATCTTTGGGCGCCAGTTCTGGGAAGGTGAGAAGCAGGTTTCCCAAATCGCCTTTAGGATCGATGATGATCGCAGGAACATCATCAAGAATGGCCTCTTCTAGTAGGCCCAGACATAATCCCGTCTTTCCAGATCCCGTCATTCCAATGCACATGGCGTGGGTGAGGAGGTCTCGAGAGTCGTAGAGCAGGGGAAGGTCGGGCTGTTCTTGGTGGCCTCCGAGATAAAAAACGCCGAGTTTCTCAAAAATGTCTTGTTTAAGTGCCATTCTTCGCTCCGAAAGGGTCGACCGAATGTAGAACACTGAGTGAAAATGTGTAGACCAAAATCCTAGAATTTTTTTATCCCCCCGACCTTTAACCTGTGTTATGCGTAATTTTTATCGAGGAGAAGGATGCAAGATTTATTAGGCTATTTTACAAATATTGACCGCATCGGAAAATTAATTGCGTCATTTGGCGGTTCCTTTTTTGGCGCAATACTCATTGTCATTATTGGCATATACATCGCTAAAATCGCGAAACGATTGGTGCTTAGGACCCTGGGAAAAGCGAAATTTGACCAGTTGTTGTCAAAATTTCTGGCCAATCTCGTCTATTATACGTGCTTGGTTTTCGTGTCTTTTGCAGCGATAAAGCAGATTGGTGTGGATACGACATCGCTTTTGGCAGCTTTAGGAGCAGCCGGGCTCGCGATTGGTTTGGCGATGGAAGGCTCGCTCAGAAACCTTGCCGCTGGCGTCGTTCTGATCGTCTTTCGTCCCTTTAACGATAATGATTTTGTTGAGGTCCAGGGCGTGCAGGGTATTATTGAGGACGTTCAGTTATTTAATACCATTTTAATCACTTTGGATAATGAGACGGTCATTTTTCCAAACTCAGCGGTCACAAGTCAGAAGATCATCAATTTTAGCCGTAAACCTTATATTGATGTTGAAATTAAATTTTGGTTAAAAACGGATGAGGATATCGATAAAGTCCGAGAGATAGCCGTTCGACATGCCTTAAGTTCGGATCTTATTCTGAAAGAACCCCTTCCCATACTTCAATGTTTGGAATTTGACGAAGCGGGTTTAAAAGTTCAAGTGGAAGCTGCTTGCGAACCCGCCCGCCGCGAGGAGGCGCTTTTCGGATTAACGGAAGTGCTTCAGAAAGCCTTTCGAGAGGAGGGTATTATATTATCCTCACCCACTCGTCGAAATATAGTGTGATCGGTTTCTGAGGTATTTTCTTTCTTTGTAGGGTCGCACCTTTATCCCGGCAGGCATTACAATTCACTCTCCATTCCTCAGAAAATGATCACACAAGTCGAAATATTTAATCTTTGCCAAATTGATCAATTTTAGCTATTCGGATAGTTTGGAAAATGGGTTCATTTAGCGTACAATCTTCCACGCTTATCTTCTCTGAGTAAAACTATGTTCAAAAACGCAATTTTTATCTTCTCCGCGCTCGCTTTATTCGGTTGTCCGGATAATGAGCTCACCCCCAAACCACCAACGAAAGACGTGGTTGTTATTCCTGATACCGGCGGCGATACGGGTAAAGATCTCGGCGACACTGATCCAGATGCAGATATGGGAAAAGATCTGGCTGATGGATCCGAGGAGCCCGATACAGGAACCGATGTTTCAGATATGAACGATGCATCTGATACAACGACGATGGCGGACATGCCCTTTGATCCTTTCCTCATTTGTCAGAACGATTGCAACTACATGGGCCCACGCGCGTCGATGTTAGATTGTGATTTTGACGGACTATCTCAAACAGAGGAAGCTGGCTTGGGTACCGATCCCTGCGATAACGATACCGATGGCGATAAACTCAACGATTTGAAAGAAATTCAAGCAGGGTCCGATCCTCTTGTGCAAGATAGTGATGGCGACGGCCTTAATGACGCGGACGAGCTTTTCTACGAATTCGATCCGAATAACCCTGATTCACTCAATGACGGTATTTTGGACGGCGATCGTTGGATTGTCACCGCCTGTGCCCCTCCTGTTGAATCCGAGCCGGTGAATTACTACCTTTCCGCCAAAGGCGATTGGCAGCTCGCACTTCCGCCAGCCTTTAACAATTACACCGACTTAACGATTTCCTCAGTCATGCCAACAGATAAGACGGCGGCTGCGGTATACGATGACCCTGCGAACGAAGTTGCTGGCTTTACCTTGTCTTTAGATGCAGGTGGTTTGGGATCCTCGATTTCTATTTTGAATCAGATTCGAAAT